>JAAUPC010000025.1 GCA_012036325.1 Paracoccaceae bacterium | reverse complement strand
GTGACGCTGCCCGAAGGCGCGGTTGAGGGGCGGACGGATTTCGGCACCCCCGGCTTTGGCGGGGCCTGCCCGCCGGAAAGGGCGGCCCCGCACCGCTATGTCTTCACGCTCTTTGCCATCCCCGACGCGACGCTGCCCATCGACGCCAATGCCTCAGGCGCGCTGGTCGGCTTCTATGCCAATGCCATGGCGCTGGAGCGGGCCACGCTGACCGCCACCTTCGGCCGCTAGGCTTGCGCCCGGGCTGACCCTCTGGCTAGATCGGGCGCGAAGGAGACCCCCTAGCGCCCGATCCTTGCCGTTCTTGATCTGCCCCCGGTCTGGCTGGTCGCCCATCTGGCGGCGGCGTGGCTTTTGTCGCTGGTGTCACCCGTGGTCTTTGCTGGGCTTGGGGATATTCTTGGCATCGGGCTGATCGGGATCGGCATCCTGCTCACGATTGGGGCTGCAGCACAAATGACGCTGGCGCGGACGACGGTGATCCCCCGTAGGAATCCGTCTTCGCTTGTCACCTCGGGCCTCTTCAGCTGGTCGCGCAACCCGATCTACCTGTCTGACGCGCTGATCCTGATCGGCGCGATCCTGTGGCTGGATGCTGTTCTGGCGCTGCCTTTGGTTGCGGGCTTCGTCTGGGTGATCCAGACCCGTTTCATCCGGGATGAAGAGGCGCGCCTGACCCTGGCCTTCGGGCCGGAATTCGATCTTTGGGCCGCCCGCACCCGCCGCTGGTTCGGTCGTAGATAGATCAGGCGGAAACACAATAACTGGGGTTTGAAATATTGTTGCGCAATGATAGATGCAGCGGGCTGGTTTATGGCGCAGACCACAAAAGCGGGGGACGACGGTGAAAATCGGGGCAGTGACAGAGGTTTTTCCGGGCGAGAACCGGGTGGCGATGACGCCGGATTCGGCGACCCAACTGGCCAAGCTGGGCCATAGCGCCTGCATCCAGTCGGGCGCTGGCATGAAGGCGGGCTTTTCGGACGCGCTTTACGCCGCTGCCGGGGTGACCGTGCTTCCAACTGCGGCCGAAGTGATTGCCGCGTCCGACGTGATCGTGAAGGTGCGCGGGCCTGAGGCGGCAGAGCTTGCCACTTTTGCCGAAGGGCAGACCCTGATCAGCTTTTTCTGGCCCGCCCAGAACCCCGAATTGCTGGAAACCGCTGCGAAGAAGAACCTGACCGTCGTCGCCATGGACATGGTGCCGCGCATTTCCCGCGCGCAGAAGATGGACGCGCTGTCGTCGATGGCCAACATCGCAGGCTACCGCGCGGTGATCGAGGCCGGAAACAACTTTGGCCGTTTCTTCACCGGTCAGGTGACGGCAGCAGGCAAGGTGCCCCCGGCCAAGGTGCTGATCGTGGGCGCAGGCGTGGCGGGGCTGGCGGCCATCGGGACGAGCGTGTCGTTGGGGGCCATCGTCCACGCGTTCGACGTGCGCCCCGAAGTGGCCGAACAGATCGAATCGATGGGCGCGAATTTCGTGTTCCTGGAGTTTGAAGCGACGCAGGACGGTGCGGCGACTGGCGGCTATGCTGCGCCGTCATCCCCCGAATTCCGCGAAAAGCAGTTGGCAAAGTTCCGTGAGCTTGCGCCCGAGATGGACATCGTCATCACCACCGCCCTGATCCCGGGCCGCCCTGCGCCGAAGCTGTGGACCGAAGACATGGTCAAGCTGATGAAGCCCGGGTCTGTCATCGTGGACCTTGCAGCAGAGCGTGGCGGCAACTGTGACCTGACGGTGCCCGACCAGAAGATCGTGACCGACAACGGCGTGTCGATTGTCGGCTACACCGACTTCCCCAGCCGGATGGCGGCGCAGGCCTCGACCCTTTATTCCACCAATATCCGCCACATGCTGACGGACCTTACGCCGAAGAAAGATGGCGTGATCCTGCACAACATGGAGGATGACGTGATCCGGGGTGCCACCGTGGCGCATGTCGGTGCGGTGACCTATCCGCCGCCACCGCCGAAGATCGCGGCGATTGCGGCGGCCAAGCCCAAGGAAAAGGTCAAGGAATTGACCCCGGAAGAGCGCCGGGCCGCCGAGACCGCCGCCTTCAAGGCGCAGACCCGCAATCAGGTGGGGATGCTGGTGATTGGCGGCGGGCTGATCCTGCTGGCCGGGCTTTATGCGCCGGCGAGCTTCATGTCGCACTTCATCGTCTTCGTGCTGTCGGTCTATGTCGGCGTGCAGGTGATCTGGAACGTCAGCCACAGCTTGCACACGCCCTTGATGGCGGTGACGAACGCAATTTCGTCGATCATCATCTGGGTGCATTGATGCAGATCGGGTCGGGCAACTGGCTTGTGGTGATCCTTGCCGCACTTTCGGTCTTCATGGCCGGGATCAACATTTTTCGGTGGCTTCATGGTGACGCGTCGCATGCTCGCCATGTTCCAGAAGTCGTAAGGGGCGCGGAATGGAATACGGATTTACAACCGCTGCCTATGTCGTCGCGGCAGTTCTTTTCATCCAGTCGCTGGGCGGCCTTTCGGGGCAGGAAAGCGCAAAACGCGCGGTCTGGTACGGGATCGTCGGCATGGCGCTTGCTGTGGCGGCAACGCTCTATGGCCCCGGGGCGGGCAACTGGCTGATTTCGCTGGTCATGGTCGCCGCCGGTGGCGTGATTGGCTGGTATGTGGCGCAGAAGGTCCAGATGACCGAGATGCCGCAACTTGTGGCGGCGATGCACAGCCTTGTCGGTCTGGCTGCGGTCTTCATCGGCTACAACACGCATATCGAACTGGCGTCCGTCGCAGGGTTGGATGAAGCCGCCCGTGCGGCGCTGACGGGCTTTGCCCAGAAGGTTGCGGAAAAGTCGGGGGTTGAGATCGCCATCCTGCGGGTCGAGACGTTCCTGGGCGTCTTCATCGGCGCGGTGACCTTCACCGGGTCGGTCATTGCCTTCGGGAAACTGGCGGGCAAGGTCGATGGCAAGGCCACCAAGCTGCCGGGCGGACATCTCTTGAACGCTTCGGCGGCGGCGGTCAGCCTGATCTTGCTGGTGGTCTACCTGCAGACAGGGTCGACGCTGGCGCTGATCGGGATGACGCTGGCCGCGCTTTTCATCGGCTATCACCTGATCATGGGGATCGGCGGGGCGGACATGCCGGTCGTCGTTTCCATGCTGAACAGCTACTCTGGCTGGGCGGCGGCGGCGATTGGGTTTTCGTTGTCGAATGACCTTCTAATCGTGGTCGGGGCCTTGGTCGGCTCGTCTGGTGCGATCCTGAGCTACATCATGTGCAAGGCGATGAACCGATCGTTCGTGAGCGTCATTCTTGGCGGCTTTGGCGGCACCACGGGCCCGGCGATGGAAGTCACCGGCGAACAGATTGCCATTGACACCGAAGGCGTGGCGGCAGCCCTGAACGATGCCGACAGCATCATCATCATCCCCGGCTACGGGATGGCGGTGGCACAGGCGCAGCAGTCGGTCAGCGAGTTGACCCGCAAGCTGCGCGCCAAGGGCAAGACCGTGCGCTTTGCGATCCACCCGGTTGCAGGCCGCTTGCCCGGCCACATGAACGTGCTTCTGGCCGAGGCGAAGGTGCCATACGACATCGTGCTGGAGATGGACGAAATCAACGAGGACTTCTCCACCACCGACGTGGCCATCGTCATCGGGTCGAACGACATCGTGAACCCGGCCGCGCAAGAGGACCCGAACAGCCCCATCGCCGGCATGCCGGTGCTGGAGTGCTGGAAGGCCAAGCAGGTGTTTGTCAGCAAGCGCGGGCAGGGCACCGGCTATTCGGGGATCGAAAACCCGCTTTTCTATAAAGAGAACACCCGGATGTTCTACGGCGACGCGAAGAAGTCGCTCGATGCGCTGCTGCCGATGATCGACTGATCGGCTGCAAAACGCCTTCGGGGTGGGCAGTCCTGCCCGCCCCACGCGGCCCCCTTCAGCGAAACTGCAACAGGGGGCACGGCATACCCAAGTATCCTAGCATTTCGCTGGCAAGCCGGGGGTAGGCGGCCTACCTCTGGCAGGACGCAAGCCAAAGGCCCCGCATGCCCCCGATCTCAGACCATCCGCTTCGCTATGCCACCGTGAACGAGTTGCACGCGCGGCCGTTCCCGGCGCTTGAGGTGCCTTCAACCGCCGTCTATGTCGCGATCAAGGAACCCTTTGCCGCCGTCAACCGCGACCGCAACAAAGACGTGGTCCATCTGCATGCGCTGCTGGATCGGCACGGGTCGGCCCATCCGCAACCGGGGGCCACGCATTTTCAGGGGGCCATTGGCCGGTCGGACCTGAAATGGGAAAGCCATACCGAGTTCGTGACCTACACCGCCTTTTCGCGCGGGTTGTCGAAGCGCCCCTTCGACCCGGCCGAGGCAGAGATTCTGCCCGAAGACTGGCTTGCCGCCGCGCCGGGCAAGCGATTGACTTCGGTCCTGATCCGGATCGAAGCGATGCCCGAGGCGGAAGCGACCCTCTTTGCCCAGCTGGATGACTGGTTCGTGCCTGAAAGCCTGGCTGTCAGCCGGGTCGTGGACGGGGCGGCGATCATTGCCGGGGATTTCCGCATCGACCCCGCCGGACACATGCGCTTTGCCGTCTTCGTCAAGCCGGGCACCGGGTCACGCCGGCTGGGCCGGATCGTCCAGCGCCTGTGCGAGATCGAGACCTACCGCGCAATGTCGATGCTGGGGCTGATGCGGTCACGCGACCTGTCTACGCGCCTGAACGGGCTGGACCCGCGACTGTCCGGCCTGGTCGAAGGGTTGGACAATGCCGAGCCCGCACCTGAGGCCGCCTTGCATGACCTTTTGACCATCTCAGCCGAACTGGAAAGCCTGGCGGTGCATTTCTCGTTCCGCTTCGGGGCGACGGCGGCCTATGAGGCGATCGTGAACCAGCGGATCCAGGTCCTGCGCGAGACGCGGATCGAAGGCCGCCAGACCTTTGCCGAATTCATGATGCGCCGGTATGACCCCGCGATGCGGACGGTAAAATCAGCTGAAGGGCGGCTGCAGTCCATGGCGGACCGGGCGCAAAGGGCGGCAGAACTTCTGCGCACGCGGGTGGATGTCGAACGCTCGGCCCAGAACCAGAAGCTGCTGGAAAGCATGGACAAACGCGCTGACCTGCAGCTCCGCCTGCAGCGCACGGTCGAAGGGCTGTCGGTGGTCGCGATCAGTTATTATGCGGTCAGCCTTATGTCTTACCTGACCTATCCCCTGGCCAAGGTGACCGGGATCACCAAGGATATGCTGACCGGGCTTTTGGTCTTACCGGTCATCGGGTTGGTCTGGCTTCTGGTGCGCCGCATCCGCAAGGCGCTGCATTAACCGCGTCAGCCTCGCGCAGGGTATCTGCCCAAGACCCGATTTTTCGCAGAAAAATCGTGCAGCTCACCGCCCGCGGATACGCGGGTCCAAAGCGTCGCGCAGACCGTCGCCGATGTAGTTGACGCTGAGGACGGTCAAGGAAATCGCAAGGCCCGGGAAGATAACCCGTTCGGGGTAAAGCTGCATGTATTCCAGCCCCTCGAACAACAGCCGCCCCCAGGTCGGGAAGTCCGGCGGAAAGCCAAGGCCAAGGAAGGATAGGACCGATTCCGTGATGATCGCCTCGGCCACCCCCAACGTTGCCGCCACCATGACGGGGGAAATCACGTTGGGCAGGATGTGGCGCAAGATCACCCGGCGCGGCGTGGCCCCGATGGAGCGTGAGGCCAGCACATATTCCCGCTCTTTCAGGGCCAGCACTTCACCCCGGACGATGCGGGCGGCATGCATCCAGCTTGTGACGCCGATTGCAAAGACGATCAACACGAACGCGCCCATTTCCGGCCCCATGGCGCGCGACAGGTCATCGCGGAAGAGCATCACCATGACCAAAAGAAGCGGGATCAGCGGCAGCGCCAGGAACATGTCGGTCAGCCGCATCAAGGGGCCGTCCAGCCGCTTGAAATAGCCCGCAAGGACGCCGATCAACGTGCCGAGGAAGATGGCGATGATCATGGCCACAAAGCCCACTGCCAGGCTGACCTTGCCCGCCGCCATCATCCGTTGCATCTGGTCACGGCCCAGCTGGTCGGTGCCCATGGGATGGGTCAGGCTTGGCCCAAGGTTCTTGCTTTTCAGCGCCTCGACCACGGTCAGCTTTTCGGGGTTCCAGACCAAGGGGCCGATCACTGAGAAGATGACCAGAAGTCCCAAGACGATCAGTCCGAAGACCGCGCCCTTGTGTTTGCGGAACTGCGCCCAGACCGCACCGCGAAAGCTTTCCGGAGGGGTGGCGGCGGATGTGGCGTCAGTCATAGCGGATCCTTGGGTCAAGCATGCCGTACAAGAGGTCGGCTATCAGGTTGAAGGCCACGATCAGGATGGCGAAGATGAAGGCCAGCGTTTGCACCATCGGCAGGTCGTTGCCCCGGATCGCCTGGATCAGCGCCGAGCCGATGCCGTTCACCCCGAACAGGTTCTCGGTGATGATCGCCCCGCCGAAGATTGACGGGATGCCAAGGGCGATGACGGTGACCACCGGGATCAGCGAATTGCGCAACACGTGTTTCAGGACCACAGTCCGTTCGTCCATCCCTTTGGCGCGGGCGGTGCGGACGTAGTCCTGGCTCATGTTCTCCAGCATCGAGGACCGCATGTAGCGGCTGATCGCGGCTGCGTTGGCCAGGCCCAGCACCATTACCGGCATCGCCATCTGACGGAGTTGGGTCAAGAAACTGTCCCAGTCAGTGACTTCCAGTGTGGTGTCATACTTCGTCGGGAACCAGCCCAGCCAGACCGCGAAGATGATGATGAAAAGGGTGCCGGTAAAGAAGGTCGGCACCGAAAAGCCGATCATCGCGAACATGGTGCCGAACTGGTCGAACAGCGAATATTGCTTGTAGGCCGAATAGATCCCGATCGGCAGTGCGATCAGAACACCCACGAGATAGGCGGTGCCGATCACCGTCAGCGTCTGGGGCAGGCGTTCACCGATCAGCGGGAAGACCGGGCTGCGGCTTTGGTAGCTGATGATGCGCTGCATGCCCTCGGCGTAGTTGGTGCCGAAAATCGCGTCGAAGCCGTTCAGGGGTTCGACCCAGAAGAACTGCTTCAGCCAGAGCAAGTACCGGACGTGCAGGGGTTCGTTGACCCCCAGCGCCTCAAGGATTTTCATCCGCACTTCCGGCGGCACGGTCAGCGGAATTTCCGATGCGGGGCTGCCGGGGGCGAGGTCCACCAGCAGGAAAATGACAAGACTGATCAACAGAAGCGTCGGGATGGCCAGAAGTAGCCGTCTCAGCGTGAAGGTGAGCATGGGCGGGCGCCTCGGATCAACAGTCTAGGGGGGAAAGGTGGCAGGGGCCTTGCGGCCCCCGCCGGTAGGGTGGGCAAAATTGCCCACCCTACGCCAGGTCACTTCACGCGGAACCAGTCCTGCGCGTTCCACAGCTCGGTGTCCAGGTGTTCAGGACCACACCGCCGAGGGTGTTCGACGCTGCCGACAGCCGGCCGCGGTCCACCAGCGGAACCACGATATAGGTGTCTTTGGTCAGCATTTCGTTCAGGCGGATCGCGATTTCACCGCGCTTGGCCATGTCCGAGGTCTTCGACAGCTCATCCACCAGGGCGTCATAGGCCGGGTCGCAGAAGCGGTTGATGTTCTCGCCCTGCCACTGGTTTTCCGGGCCCGGGATCTTGTCGCACTTGTACTGCGCCAGATAGGGTTCCGGATCGGTGCCGTCGAAGTTGTTGGCGTACATTTCCACGTCTGCATAGAACTTCTGGAACGTGTCAGGCGAACCCGCGTCACCACCGAAGAAGACCGATGCGTCGATGTTCTTCAGTTCGACGTCAACGCCAAGCTCGGTCCACCAATCCTTGATGACCGCCTGGAAGTCCTGACGGACCGGGTTGGTCGAGGTCTGGTAGAGGATCTTCAGCGGCATGCCGTCCTTTTCGCGGATGCCGTCGCCATCGGCGTCAACCCAGCCGGCCTCTTCCAGAAGGGCCTTGGCGCCTTCCATGTCCTGCACCAGGCACTCGGTGTTCGGCGAGGCGAAGAGTTCCGGCGCAGGCACCAGGTTGCACGTCGGACGACCCGCAGCGCCATAGCCGATGTCGACCAGGATCTGCCGGTCGATCGCCATCGACAGAGCCTTCCGCACGCGGATGTCGGTCAGGAACGGGTGCGGATGCTTGGTGGTCGACCGTTCTCCTTCCGGGAGGTCCGGCGAGGGGTTGGTCTGGTTCATCTCGATCCGCTCAACCAGCGTACCGAAGCCGTTCAGAAGCACGCCCTTGCCGGCGGCCGACATCTGGGCCTGCTGTTCGGGGTTGATCTGGGTGTTCCAGGCGTAGTCGAATTCGCCGGTTTCCAGCACGGCCCGGGCCGCTGCCGCAGCGTCGCCGCCGCCTTTCAGCGTCATCGTGGCGAAGGCGGGCTTGGCCGGGTCGCGGTAGTTCGGGTTGGCGGCCAGAGTGACCACGTCGTTGACCTTGAAGTCAGTGACCACGAAGGGGCCGGTGCCAATCGGCTTGAAGTTCTGCTCGGTGCAGGTCGAGGCGGCTGCACCCAGGCAGTTGGCGAACTGCGCCGCCTGCAGGATGGGCGAGGTGCCGCCGACAAAGGCGGTGTAGGGGTTTGGCTTCGGCGCGGTGAAGGTGATGACGATCGTCAGATCATCGGGCGTCTCGATGCTGGCGATGCCTTCGTAGCGGGCAGCCTGGGCGCAACCACCTTCGGGATGGGTGCAATATTCATAGGTGAATTTCGCGTCAGCCGAAGTGACGGGCGTGCCGTCCGACCACAGAAGGCCAGGCTTCAGCTTCCAGGTGATCTGGGTCAGGTCGGCCGAGATGCCGCCGTTTTCAACGGTCGGGATCGAGTCTGCCAGACGCGGGAAGACCACGCCCTTTTCGTCAAACCCGGCCAGGCCATCGAGGATCAGCGAAGAGGCTTCGACATCCTTGGTGCCCGAGCTGAGATAGGGGTTCAGGATCGAGGGTGCCTGCCAGTACAGCACGTTGACGTTGCCATCAGCCCCGCGCTCGGCAAAGGCCGCGGGCGCAAAGGCCAGCGCAGCGACGGCGCCCATCAGGGCGGTTGTCAGTTTCATAGGGATACTCCTTGTTGGTTACGCTCTGTTGCCTCGGATGCGCCGGTTGATCCGGCGGCTTGGGTTTTGGGATAAAGGTGACAGGCGACAAAGCGCTGGGGCTCGACCTCGGTTAGGTCGGGCTTCACTGTGCGGCAAATGTCCATCACCTTGGGACAGCGGGTGCAGAAGTTGCACCCTTTTGGCGGGTTTGCGGGCGAGGGGACGTCGCCCGTCAGAATGATCCGGCGGCGATTGGCGGCCAGCGCGGGATCGGGTTCGTTCACCGCCGACAACAGCGCCTCGGCATAAGGGTGCAAGGGGCGGCTGTAGAGGGCATCGCGGGGGCTGAGTTCAGCGATCTTGCCCAGATACATCACCGCCACCCGGTCCGCGATATGGCGGACCATCGACAGATCGTGGCTGATGAAAAGGTAGGTCAGCCCCAGCTTTTCCTGCAGATCCTCCAAAAGGTTGACCACCTGCGCCTGGATCGACACGTCAAGGGCGGCAATCGGTTCGTCGCAGACGATGAACCTGGGGTTCAGCGCAAGGGCGCGGGCGATCCCGATCCTTTGGCGCTGCCCGCCGGAAAATTCATGCGGAAAGCGGTTGTCGAACCGGCGGTTCAGGCCCACGGCATCCATCAGCTCGTGCACGCGGGCAAGTTTCTTCGCCTCGGCCCAGTCGGTGTGTTCGTCGAGGGGTTCGCTGATGATCCGGCTTAGCGTCATCCGGGGGTTCAGGCTGGCCTGCGGGTCTTGAAACACCATCTGCATGGCCGGGCGCTTCTTGCGCAGGTCTTCCGGGGACAGGCTGGCCACATCTTCACCGTCTATGACCACGCGGCCGGCGGTCGGCTCATACAGCCGCAAAAGGGCGCGGCCCACGGTGGACTTGCCGCAACCGGATTCGCCGACCAGCCCCAGCGTTTCCCCGGCGTTGATGCTGAACGACACACCGTCGACGGCTTTCACATCGCCAGTGTGGCGGCGCAAGATGCCCGAGTAGATCGGGAAATGCATTTTCAGGCCGTCGACCTGAACCAGCGGGCCACCTGCCAACAGACCTGGGGTTGCGTCAAGCATGGGCCACCTCTGCCACGGTTGCGGGGGCGGTCCAGTGGCAGGCCACATCATGGCCCTGGCCCACTGCTTGACCATCCACCCCCGCGACGCAGTGGGTTCACCTTTTCGCAAGGGTCATGCCGGTATTCGCAACGGGCGCGGAACGGGCAGGCTTGCGGTGCCCCGGTCATGATCGGCGGCTGGCCTTCGATCACTTTCAGCCGGGCCTCGCGCGCGCCGGAAATCTTCGGGATCGTCTTAAGAAGGGCCCGGGTATAGGGGTGCTGCGGATTGGCAAAAAGCTCGCCCACCGGGGCATGCTCCACGACCTGGCCGCCATACATCACCAGAACACGGTCGGCGATGCCTGCGATCACGCCAAGGTCATGCGTGATCCAGATGATCGCCATCCCCAGCTTGCGGCGCAGTTCCTTCATCAGTTCAAGAATTTGCGCCTGGATCGTGACGTCCAGCGCCGTGGTCGGCTCATCGGCAATCAGCACATCGGGGTCGCAGGCCAAGGCGATGGCGATCATCACCCGCTGCCGCATGCCGCCGGAAAACTGGTGTGGATAGGCTTTCAGCCGCTTGCGCGCATCGGGGATTCCGACCAGTTCCAAAAGTTCCACCGCGCGGGCGGCAGCTGCGGCCTTGGTCATGCCCATATGGGCACGCAGCGGCTCCATGATCTGGCTGCCGATGGTAAAGACAGGGTTCAGGCTGGTCATCGGGTCCTGGAAGACGAAGCCCACCTTGGCCCCGCGCACATGCCGCAGGTCTTCGGCGTCCATCTGCAACAGGTCCTTGCCGTTCAGAACCACCTGTCCGGCCCGGATATCTGCCGGGGGGGACGGCAACAGCCGGATGAGCGACATCATCGTCACCGACTTGCCCGAGCCGCTTTCGCCGACAACGCCTAAAACTTCACCACGGTTGAGGTGAAAGCTGACGTCATTGACGGCATGAATCTCGCCTCCGCGGGTGCGGAATACGGTTTTGAGGCCCCTGACATCAAGGACGGGCAAGGCCTGTTCGGCCATCAAATACTCCCCGCGTCGTTTCTTATTTGTTGTTAGGTCTTGTTATTCTTGGGTCTTTTTGACCCCGTCAACCACCGGTTGCCCGCTGGCCTGTCAACTGTTTCGCATTTTCCGCCCTCTATCAATCCCGATTTCTTGCGCAGTTCCACAGCCTTCCTTTGGCAGAATGACCGATCCGCCGGGCACTTTGCCAGATATTGACAGTCCAAGGCCCAGCCCACAGTCTGACCACAATATCTAGGAGTATGGAATTCACATGGCCACCACGGCGCTGACGCCACGTCAGATCCTTGACCGTCTGGTCAGCTTCCCAACGGTCAGCCGCGGGTCGAACCTTGACCTGATCGACTGGCTGGACGGCTATCTGGCCAGCCACGGAATCACGTCGCATCGCCACTGGAATGAAGATCGCCAGAAAGCGGCGCTCTTTGCCCATGTCGGGCCTTGGGTGGCGGGGGCTGTGGTGCTGTCCGGCCATTCTGATGTCGTGCCGGTCGATGGCCAGACCTGGACCACCGACCCCTGGACTGTGACCGAGCGGGACGGCCGGCTTTACGGGCGCGGCACCTGTGACATGAAGGGCTATGTGGCACTTGCGATCTGGGCGCTGGTGGAAGGCCAGCATCGGGGCCTGACCACGCCCCTGCAACTGGCGCTAAGCTATGACGAAGAGATCGGCTGCACCGGCGCGCCGCCGATGATTGCCGCGATGCAAGGCGTGTTGCCAAAAGGCGGCGCGGTGATTGTGGGCGAGCCGTCGCTGATGTCCCTGATCACGGGGCACAAGGGGGGCACCGGCTATCATGTGCATGTGAAGGGGTTTGAGGTGCATTCCTCGCTTCTTCCCTACGGTGTGTCGGCGATCATGGAAGGCGCGCGGTTGATCGGCTGGGTCAATGACCGCAACGCCGAGATTCAGTCCCGCCCGCCCAGCCCGGTTGGGTCACAGTTCGTGCCCCCGTTCACCACGCTGCATGTCGGGATGATCGAAGGTGGCACTGCCCATAACATCACCGCAGCCGACTGCCGCTTTGCCGTCGAAATGCGTGTGGTCCCGGGTGAGGATATCACTGCCTATGAGGCCGCCTTTCAGGCCGAGGCCGCCCGCCTTGACGCCGCCCTGAAGGCCGTGCGCCCCGAGGCTGGCGTTCATCTTGACCGTTTTTTCGGCGTCCCCGCCCTGGTGCCCGAAGTTGACGGTGCCGCCGAAGCCCTGGTCCGCCGCCTGACCGGGGCCAACACCACCGGCGTCGTCAGCTATGGCACCGAGGCTGGCCAGTTCCAGGAGGCAGGATACTCCGCCGTCGTCTGCGGCCCCGGCGACATTGCCCAGGCGCACCAGCCGGATGAGTTTCTGGAACTGTCCGAGTTTCTGGCTGGCCAGCGCTTCATGGAAGGGCTTCTGGACGCGTTACAATGACCTTCCCGATCCACGATGCCACCCCCATCCGCTTTGCCGACCCGCTGCCCGCGCGGTCGGATGTGGTGGTCATCGGCGGGGGTGTCATCGGGGTGATGACCGCCTGGTTCCTGTGCAAGAAAGGCCTGACCGTCACCTTATGCGAAAAGGGCCGGATCGCGGGCGAACAGTCGGGGCGCAACTGGGGCTGGGTCCGCCAGCAGGGCCGCGACCCCGGCGAATTGCCGATCATGGTGGAAAGCCTGTCGATCTGGAAAACCCTCGCAGCCGAGTTTGGCGAGGGGTTGGGTTTCCGCCAGACCGGTGTCCTCTACCTCGCCAAGACCGACCGTGAGATTGCGGGGTTTGAGGCTTGGCTTGACCACGCCCGCGCCCATCAACTGGATACCCGCCTTCTGACCGGGGCCGAAACCCTTTCCATGCTGAAAGGGGCCGTCGCCCCTTGGAAAGGTGCCCTTTATACCGCTTCTGATGCCCGGGCTGAGCCTTGGGTGGCCGTCCCCACCCTTGCCGCCGCCGTGCAAGGGCAGGGGGTGACGATCCGCGAAGCCTGTGCTGTCCGCGCGCTTGACCTGACTGCCGGCCGCGTCACGGGTGTCGTCACCGAACTTGGCCGCATCGCCTGTGACCATGTCGTACTGGCAACCGGGGCCTGGTCACGCTTGTTCCTTGGTCGCCACGGCATCCAGATCCCGCAGCTTTCCGTCCTCGCCTCGGTCGCCGCCACCGAACCGATGCCGGAGATTTTTTCGGGCAATGCCGCCGACGATGACTTTGCTTTCCGCCGCCGCGCCGATGGCGGCTATTCCATCGCGCCGGGTGGGTCGGAGCATGACTTCTTCCTTGGCCCCGATGCCCTTCGATCGATCCGGCCCTATCTGCCGATCTTGAAGAAGGACCTGCGCCACGCCCGCTTTCGGCCGCTCGCCCCGAAAGGCTTTCCCGATGCCTGGGGCACGCCGCGCCGCTGGTCAGAAGACGAGGCAACACCGTTTGAGGCCACGCGCATCCTGAACCCTGCGCCCAACCTGAAAACTTTGGGAAAGGTGCAAGACGCCTTCGCCCGCGCCTTTCCATCCCTTGGCCGCCCAAAGCTGCGCACGGCCTGGGGCGGGATGATCGACACGCTGCCTGATGTCGTGCCCATCGTTGACCACGCCCCGATCCCCGGACTGACCATCGCCACGGGCATGAGCGGGCATGGCTTCGGCATCGGCCCCGGCATGGGCCGGGTGATCGCGGACCTCGTGGCCGGCGGGCATGTGGGCCATGACCTTTCCCGGTTCAGGTTCAACCGCTTTACCGACGGGACGAAGATCGCCCCCGGCCCCAGCCTCTAGGCTTTACTTCTCTCCACCGCCCCGCTACCCGTCCGGCCCGTTTCGCGGAGCGACCCATGACCCAAGCCTGCGGCATCGACTTTGGCACCTCGAACTCCACTGTCGGGCTGGCCGACGGCACCGGCGCGCGGCTTCTGGCGCTGGAGGAGGTGTCGCCCACGCTGCCCTCTGCCGTTTTCTGGCAGACCGAAGGCGCGCCACCCCTCTTTGGCCGCGCCGCCATCGCGGCCTACCTGGAAGGCGAGGATGGCCGCCTGATGCGGGGGCTGAAATCGACCCTCGGGTCCGGCCTGATCCATGAAAAGACGGCCGTCGGGGGCAGGGCGGTGTCGTTCCGCGAAGTGCTGGCGCGCTTCATCGGCCATTTGCGTGCCGCGCAAGAGGCCGCCGCCCCCGGTGGCAAGGTTGTCCTTGGCCGTCCGGTCCATTTCGTCGACGACGACCCCGCCGCCGATGCCGCGGCTGAGGCGACCCTGGCCGAGATTGCCCGCGATTGCGGCTGGGACGAGGTGGCTTTCCAGTATGAACCCATCGCCGCCGCCCTGCATTACGAACAGACCGCGCCGAAAGAAGAGCTGGTGCTGATCGTCGACATCGGTGGCGGCACGTCTGACGTGTCCGTGGTGCGCGTGGGTCCAGGCAGGGCGGCGCTGCCCGACCGCAGCAGCGATATCCTGGCCAATGACGGTATCCGCGTGGGTGGCACGGATTTCGACCGTCTCCTCTCCCTCTCCGAAGCGCTGCCGCATCTGGGCTATCTTGCGTCCACCAAGGGCGGCGGCACGATGCCCCGGCACTACTATCTTGACCTTGCAACATGGCACCGCATTAACGCGCTTTACACCGCGCGCACGGCCAGTGACCTGAAAGCGCTGCGGCTGGTGGCCAACCAGCCTGACCGGGTTGACCGGATGATCCGCGTCGTCGCGGGCCGCCACGGCCATGCGCTGGCCATGCGGGTTGAGGCGGCGAAAGTGGCGCTGTCGGATAGTGAGGCGACCCGCCTTCCGATGTCAGACCTGACCGGCGGCCCGAACCCGATGCTGCAGCGGGACGGGTTTGAGGCTGCTGTGGAGGCGCCCATCGCCCGGATCAATGCCTTGCTGGCCCGTGTTCTGGCAGATGCGGGCCTCACGCCAGACCGGATCGGCACCGCTTTCCTGACCGGCGGGTCAAGCCAACTGCCGATTTTGCGCGCTGCGGTGCGCGGGGTGCTGCCAGAGGCCGCGATTGCTACGGGTGACATGCTGGGGTCGGTCGGCACCGGCCTCGCGCTTGAAGCGCGGCGGCGGTTCGGCTGACCCTTGCGCGGGCCACGGTTTGGGATCACCCTTTCAGAAAAGGAGTCACCCCATGCCCCCCAAGAACCGTTTCGCCGAACTGCTTCCGGAAATCACCGCCTGGCGTCGGGATTTCCATGAACATCCGGAGCTTCTGTTCGACGTCCACCGTACCGCCGCCAAGGTGGCCGACCTTTGCCGCAGCTTCGGCTGTGACGAGGTGGTGGAAGGCATCGGCCGCACTGGCGTGGTCGCGGTCATCAAGGGCAAGACCGATACCAAGGGCCGCACCATCGGGTTGCGCGCCGATATGGACGCGCTGCCGATCAAGGAACAGACGGGGGTGCCCTATGCCTCCAAAACGCCGGGCAAGATGCATGCCTGCGGGCATGACGGGCACACCGCGATGCTTCTGGGCGCGGCGAAGTACCTGGCTGAGACGCGGAATTTCGATGGCACCGTGGTCTGCATCTTCCAGCCGGCCGAAGAAGGCGGCGGCGGTGGGCGTGAAATGGTTCAAGATGGTCTGATAACGCGTTGGAAAATCGATGAAGTCTACGGGATGCACAACATGCCCGGCATTCCCGTTGGCCAATTCGCGATCCGCCCCGGTGCGATGATGGCCGCGGCTGACCAGTTCGAGATCGTGGTGACGGGCAAAGGCGGCCATGCAGCCAAACCGCATGACTGCGTCGATACTACCGTCGTCAGCGCCCATATCATCGTGGCGCTGCAGACCATCGCCAGCCGCAACGTCGACCCCTTGAAGCAGGTCGTGGTCAGCGTCTGCGCGGTGGAAACTGATTCGACCGCCCATAACGTCATCCCCCAAGTGGTGAAGATGAAGGGCACCGTCCGCACCATGGATGCAGGCGTGCAGGACTATGTGGAAAGCCGCATCTCGCAGATTGCTGAGGGCACCGCCATGGCGCTTGGTGCGCGGGCGGATGTGCACTATCAGCGCGGCTATCCGGTGACGGTCAATGCTCCGCAAAATACTGAATTTGCTGCAGAAGTGGCGATGGCCGTCTCAGGCCACGTCGATACCGACACCGCCCCCTTGATGGGGGCCGAGGATTTCAGCTTCATGCTGAATGAACGCCCCGGCGCCTATATCTTCCTTGGCAACGGCGATACGGCGATGGTCCACCACCCCGCCTACAACTTTGACGACAGCGCCATTCCCTTCGGCTCCAGTTGGTATGCCGGGATGGCCGAGGCGCGGATGCCCGCGGCATGATCGGGGCGGCTCTGGTCGCCCTTGTCGCCGTCCTGCATCTCTGGATTCTGGTGCTGGAGATGTTCCTGTGGGAATCCCCCCGCGCGCGGCGGGCGTTCGGAACCTCGGCCGAGTTTGCCGCGAATACCAAGGTGCTGGCCGCCAATCAGGGGCTCTACAACGGGTTTCTGGCGGCCGGGCTGATCTGGGCGCTGATCGCCGGGGTTCCTGGTGCAGGCCAGCCTCAGGCGATGTTCTTTCTGGTCTGTGTGGCCGTCGCTGGGATCTATGGCGCTTTAACTGCGGCCCGCAAGATATTGTTTGTCCAGACGGTTCCCGCAGTGATTTCGATGGCTGCGGTCCTGGCCCAGGTCTGACTTGACGCAATGGCCCTGACAGGCCCGTGCAGTTTTTCCCTTTGGGATCGTGAAGTTGCTGCTACGCTGGCCGCAGATCCTTGGGAGGGGGGAACACCATGGTTGAATACTGCAGCCCGCTTCCGGATGTGCCCTTGCGTGATGTAAGCATCACCGAACGTCTGTTCGAGGGGCTGATGCAAGCTGCGGATCGGGTGATGCTGACCGACGGGCCCAGCGGCGTGGCGCTCACAGGGGCGGCCCTCATCGACCGGATCCGTCGCCTGGCCGGGGGGCTGCAAGCCGAAGGCGTGGGGCCGGG
>JAAUPC010000024.1 GCA_012036325.1 Paracoccaceae bacterium | reverse complement strand
CCGGACCCTGCACTTCGACCTCAACGGTCTTCATGCCGTGTTCCTGCGCCTTGCGGGCTGCCGTTCTTCAGCGGCCATCTGGGCGGCATAAGGCGTCGACTTGCGCGAGCCTTGAAGCCATGGTGCCCGAGGACGACCAGGAAATCGCGTTGCCCTGAACGTCGGAGATCAGGATCTTGGTGTTGTTGAACGAAGAGTTCACATGAACCACGCCAGCGGCGATGTTCTTGCGTTCTTTTTTCTTCGTACGGGCGGTCTTGGTATCGCGTGCCATATCCGGACCCCCTTATTTCTTCTTGCCGGCAATGGCCTTTGCGGGGCCTTTGCGGGTGCGAGCGTTGGTGTGGGTGCGCTGGCCGCGGACCGGCAGGCCCTTGCGGTGGCGCAGGCCGCGGTAGCAGCCAAGGTCCATCAGACGCTTGATGTTCATCGTGGTTTCGCGGCGCAGGTCGCCTTCGACCGTCACGTTCGCGTCGATATATTCGCGGATCGCCAGCACTTCGCTGTCGTTCAGCTGATTCACACGACGGGCACGATCGATGTTCAGCGCGGCGCAGATGGTTTCTGCGGTGTGCGGACCGATACCGGTGATGTAGGTGAGCGCGATCGGAACCCGTTTCGCGGTCGGAATGTTGACGCCAGCAATACGTGCCAAACGTGTCGTCCTTCTAGGTTGCGGTTCCGTAGTGCCAGAACCTTTTTTCACAACTCCGCCAGGGGACTGGCCCCTGATGGTCCGAACTTCCAATAAGGAAGGCCCGCAAGGCGATTCCACCGCGGGACGCCGTGCATTAGGGGGTTTTCCCGGGGCCGTCAAGGCCGCGAGATAAGTTTCCTAGGCTTTGTCAAGGACCGCTGCGATCGCATCGGCAACGGCTTGCATTTCGCCCATGCCGTCAAGCTGAACAAGGTCACCCTTGGCCCAGTAATAGCCGATCAGCGGGGCGGTATTCTTGTAGTATTCGCGCAAGCGCACCTCAAACACTTCGGGCGTGTCATCGCGGCGGACGGGCTGACCGGCGGCGCGCGCCTCATCGGCCCGCTTCACGATCCGGCCGACAAGGGCGGTGTCATCCACCACCAGCTCGATCACCGCATCAAGGGTCAGGCCCTTCTCTGCCAGCAAGGCACCCAGGGCGTCGGCCTGTTTCAGCGTGCGGGGGAAGCCGTCGAAGATGAAGCCGCCGTGGCCCGTCGTCTCAAGCTTTTCGGCGATCAGGCCGATGACGATGTCATCGGTGACAAGCCCACCCTCGTCCAGCACCTTGGCAACCTTGCGGCCCATGTCGGTGCCGCTGGTGCGGGCTTCGCGCAGCATGTCACCGGTCGACAGCTGCACCATGCCCCGGGCGTCCTGCAAGCGCTTGGCCTGAGTGCCCTTGCCGGCGCCCGGCGGGCCAAGAAGGATGATGTTCGCCATGGATCAGCGCCGGGCGGGGGCCTTGGGGGGCCCGGTCCGCTTGCGCCCGCGCAGCTGCGACTTCTCGATCAGGGATTCATACTGATGCGCCAGAAGATGCGACTGGACCTGCTGGATCGTGTCCATGGTCACTGACACAACAATCAGCACCGAGGTGCCGCCGAAGTAGAAGGGAACGCCAAGTTCCGCGATCAGAACTTCGGGCAAGAGGCAGACTGCCGCAAGATAGGCCGAGCCGAGCACGAGGATGCGGTTGACGACGTATTCAAGGTATTCCTCAGTCTTCTTGCCGGGCCGGATGCCGGGAATCGACGCGCTTTGGCTTTTCAGGTTCTCGGCCACGTCGTCGATCTTGAAGGTCACGTTCAGCGTGTAGAAGTAGCTGAAGAACACGATCATGATCGCGAGGAACAGAAGGTGTAGCGGTTGGCCATAGCCAAGGCTGGCCGCCAGCCAGGACAGGACCGGGTTCGTGGTGCTGCCCGAGAAAGTGCTGATCGTGGTCGGCAGAAGCAGGATCGACGAGGCGAAGATCGCCGGGATCACGCCGGCTGGGTTGACCTTGATCGGCAGGTGCGAGGACCCGCCCTCATACACTTTCATCCCGACCTGACGGCGTGGGTAAAGGATGGAAATCTTGCGCAAGGCGCGTTCCATGAAGACGACGAACATGATGACCGCAACGACCATCACGATCACGCCCAGGATCACCGGGGTGGACAGGGCACCCGACCGGCCCTGCGCCAAGAACTGCGCGATGGCGGCGGGAATTTCGGCGACGATGCCGACGAAGATGATGAGCGAGATGCCGTTGCCGATGCCGCGGCTGGTGATCTGTTCGCCCAGCCACATCAGGAACATGGTGCCGCCAACCAGCGTAATGACGCAGGAGGCGATGAAGAACAGGCCTGGGCTATGGGCCAGCCCGCCGCCCTGGATAGACACGGCAATGCCGTAGCCCTGCAGGATCGCCAGCGCGACCGTGCCATAGCGGGTGTACTGGTTCAGCTTCTTGCGGCCCTGCTCACCCTCTTTGCGCAACTGCTGCCAAGGGGCGTACATCGTGGCCAGAAGCTGCACGATGATCGAGGCGCTGATGTAGGGCATGATGCCAAGGGCGAAGATCCCCATCCGGCTGATCGCACCACCGGTGAACAGGTTCAGCATGCCGCCGATGCCTTGCGTCACCTGGCCATCACGTCGCGCAGCGCGTTGCCGTCGATGCCGGGAACCGGGATGTAGGTGCCCAGCCGGTAGACGATCAAGAGGCCGATCGTGAAGAAAATGCGTTGGCGCAGGTCGGTTGCCTTGCCAAGCGCACTCCAACTGAGGTTCGCCGCCATTTGCTCTGCAGCAGATGCCATGTCAGGTCTCTTTCAAGCCAAGCGCCGCCAGACCGTTCTCCGGTTGGCGGCGCGGGAAAACTTCCGTTGGATGTAAGCGACCTTCGGGCCGCTCACAATCCCTTATCGGGGTCATACCCGGCGCTTATTTGGCTTTGCGCTGCGGCTTGCCGTGGGGCGCGGGCTGCGGAAGGAGCGTCAGGGTGCCCCCGGCCGCCGCAACAGCCTCAACCGCTGCGGCGGAAGCACCGGTCACGACAAGCGTGATCTTGGTGGTGATCGCACCCTTGTTCAGCACGCGGATGCCGTCATGCTTGCCCGAGGTCAGGCCAGCGGCCACCAGCGCGTCTTCGGTGATCTCACCCTTGGCGTCCAGCTTGCCGGCGGCAATGAACTTCTCGATCAGGCCGAGGTTCACAACGGCGTATTCCAGGCGGTTCGGCTTGTTGAAGCCGCGCTTGGGAAGACGACGGTAAAGCGGCATCTGGCCGCCTTCGTAGCCGCCGATGGCGACGCCCGAACGGGATTTCTGACCCTTGATACCACGGCCAGCGGTCTTGCCCTTGCCCGAACCGGGGCCGCGGGCAACGCGTTTTTGTTTCTTGGCAGCGCCGGGATTGTCTGCGAGTTCGTGAAGTTTCATGTCGCTTCTCCATGCCGGAAACGCCCTCGAAGCGAAACGGGCGAACGCGGCTTTTCTTGATTCTCGTGGCCATTATTGACCATCGGGCGGCGATACATGAGGTAGGTTCGGAAAGCAAGGGCGCGGCTGGTCCCGCTGGTTGCTCCTACAATTCCTTTTCTTTCCCGACCGTTAGAATTATCCGTCCGGGCTAACCTGACCTTCAAGGTGGCCCGGCACCTGCATAATCGCCGAAAGCCCATAAAGTTCGGCAGGTTCAGGTAGGCTGTAGCCGACCGTGGGCCTGGCCAAGCGCGTACGCGGCCGGGGTCACGAACTGCCGCGCAGCCAAAGAAATCCGCGCAACCTCTGCGGCGTCGATCTCAAGTGGGGGAAGGACCTCCCACGCCGACCTGCCGGGCCCCGGATCGACCGGTTCGCGAAACTGCCTGCCCACCAATGACGCCGCGGCCTTGCCCTTGAAATGCTCTAGCACCGAAGGCGTGTCGACCACAGCACTGTCGGACGCCCCATCATGCACGTGCCGCAGCCACTGCAAAAGCACGGCCAGATCTTCGGCGGCAGGCGTTTCGTCTGCCGCACCAAAGCCGTCTGCCGGACCTTCGGGATCCAGAAGGCCGGAAAGATAGCCCACCGCGAACCAGGCTTTCGCAGTGGCGCCCCGGAAATCATCCTCTTCCGCCAATGCCTTGTTGACGTCATTCCAGACCGCGTAGCGTTCGGTGAACCCGACATAGCCCGAAAGGCCGTCCGGGTGATGCGAGCGGCGGATGGCCAGGGCCAAGAGGTCGGCCATCCCGACCTTGGGGCTCGCTACGAAAAACGCCCGGAGTCTTCTCCAGGCGGTTTTCAGTGTCGTACGGATGGTCATGCAGCCGACGCTATCCGCGCTCTTCGATGATCTGAACGAGGTGGCTGATCTTGTTGACCATGCCGCGGACGGAAGGGGTATCTTCCAACTCACGGGTGCGGTTGATCTTGTTCAGGCCAAGACCCTTGAGGGTCGCGGTCTGCTTGGCCGGGCGGCGGGCGGCCGAGGCCACCTGCTTCACGACGATGGTTTTCTTGTCAGCCATGTTCAGGCCTCCACGGTTTCGGCTTCGGGCTTCCGAAGGATTTCGGCGACCTTCTTGCCACGACGCGATGCCACGTTGCGGGGCGAAGCTTCGTGCTTCAGCCCGTCGATGGTGGCGCGGATCATGTTGTAGGGGTTGGTCGAGCCGATGGACTTGGCGACGATGTCCTGAATGCCCAGCATCTCGAACACGGCGCGCATCGGGCCGCCGGCGATGATGCCGGTACCGCAACGGCGGTCCGCATCACGACTTTCCCGGCGCCGTGGCGGCCTTCCATGTCGTGGTGCAGCGTGCGGCTGTCTTTCAGCGGCACGCGGATCAGGCTGCGCTTGGCTTGTTCGGTGGCCTTGCGGATTGCCTCCGGCACTTCCTTGGCCTTGCCCTTGCCGAAGCCGACGCGACCACGCTGGTCACCGACCACGACCAAAGCCGCAAAGCCGAAGCGCTTGCCACCCTTGACGGTCTTCGAGACGCGGTTGA
This sequence comes from Paracoccaceae bacterium, assembly GCA_012036325.1. Taxonomy (GTDB): domain Bacteria; phylum Pseudomonadota; class Alphaproteobacteria; order Rhodobacterales; family Rhodobacteraceae; genus Tabrizicola. The sequence continues at coordinate 12,573 of JAAUPC010000024.1, read as the reverse complement.
TCGCGACCAGACGGTCGGCGAATTCCGGGTTTTCTTCCGGGCGGTTGTCGCGGCGGTCATTGCCCCCACGGCCTTCCCGGCGGTTTTCACGTTCTGCCATAAGGCATTCCTTCACTGGTGGCGCAGATCGCACCGTTGTTGGCCAATCCTGGTGGGCACACGAAGTGACCCCGGATCATCGGGGCGGCATCGCTGCCGCCCGCTGGTTTTAGAACTTCAGGCCACCTTCACGGGCAGCATCGGCCAAGGCCTTGATCTTGCCGTGGAACAGGAAGCCGCCACGGTCGAAGTAGCATTCTTCGACCCCGGCCTTTTTGGCACGCTCTGCAATTGCAGCGCCGATCTTGGCCGAAGCCTCGACGTTGTTCTTGCCAACCACGCCCAGATCCTTTTCGAGCGTCGATGCCGAGGCGACAGTCACGCCCTTCACATCGTCGATCAGCTGGACGCTGATGTTCTTCGAGGACGGTGCACCGACAGGCGCAGACGGCCATGCGAAGTTGCCTTGATCTTGTTCCGGACGCGCAGGCGGCGCTTGAGGAACAGCTCTCTTTTGTTGTTTGCCATTTCTCTCGTCCTTACTTCTTCTTGCCTTCCTTGCGGAACACGAACTCACCCTTGTAGCGGATGCCTTTGCCCTTGTAGGGCTCGGGCGCGCGCCATTCGCGGATGTTCGCGGCGACCTGACCAACAAGCTGCTGGTCAATGCCTTCCACAATGATCTCGGTGTTCTTGGGGGAGGTAACGGTGACACCCTTCGGCACCTCGAAGTTCACTTCGTGGCTATAGCCGAGCGACAGTTTCAGCACATTGCCCGCCATCGCGGCGCGGTAACCCACGCCCTGGATTTCCATTTCCTTCTTGAAGCCTTCGCTGACGCCGACAACCAGGTTGTCAACCATCGAGCGGGTCATGCCCCACTGCTGACGGGCACGCTTGGACATGCCGCGCGGGGTGACCTTCACGGTATCCCCTTCGATCGTCAGCGTGACGTCATCACCTGCCGTGAAGCTGCGGGTGCCTTTCGGACCCTTCACTTCAATGGTCTGGCCGCTGATCGAGGCCGAGGTGCCCTTGACGAGGGTAACGGGTTTCTTGCCGATACGAGACATTCCACCCCTCCCTTAGAATACGGTGCAAAGCACTTCGCCGCCAACATTGGCCGCGCGTGCGTTTGCATCCGACATGACGCCCTTCGGCGTGGAGACGATCGAGACACCAAGGCCGTTGCGGACCGAGGGAAGCTCGCTCACGCCCATGTACACCCGACGGCCGGGCTTAGACACGCGCTTGAGTTCGCGGATCACAGGCTCACCTTCGTAGTACTTCAGGCTGATCGTGAATTCGCCCTGCTTGTTATCGGTGTCAGCCTTTTCCCAGCCACGAATGTAGCCTTCAGAGGTCAGCACTTCCAGAACACGGGCGCGCAGCGTGGAGGCGGGGGTCTTCACCGTCGACTTGCCGCGCATCTGAGCGTTGCGAATCCGGGTCAGCATGTCGCCAAGAGGATCGTTCATCATCATATCCGGTCCTCCTTACCAGCTGGACTTGACCATGCCGGGGATCTGGCCAAACGAGGCGAGATCACGCAGCATGATACGGCTGAGTTTAAGCTTGCGATAGAACGCATGCGGACGGCCCGTCAGCTGGCAGCGGTTGTGCAGGCGCACAGCCGAAGAGTTGCGGGGCAGCGTCGCCAGTTTCAGGGTCGCCTTGAAGCGCTCTTCCACCGGTTTCGCCTGGTCGTTGATCACCGCCTTCAGCGCGGCCCGCTTGGAAGCGTGCTGCTTCACCAGCTTGGCGCGCTTCACTTCGCGGTTCACCATGGATTTCTTTGCCATATCTTTGATCCTCGCGCTTACGACGTGAAGGGCATGTTGAAATGCTTCAACAGCGCCTTGGCTTCTGCGTCGGTCTTCGCGTTGGTGCAGATGATGATGTCCATTCCCAGAACTTCGTCGACCTTGTCGAAGTTGATTTCGGGGAACACGATGTGCTCTTTCAGGCCCATGGCATAGTTGCCACGTCCATCGAAGCTGCTGCCTTTCACGCCGCGGAAGTCGCGGACGCGGGGAAGCGCCACGTTGATAAGCCGGTCCAGGAATTCATACATCCGGTCGCCACGCAGCGTGACCTTGCAGCCGAGCGGCATTTCCTCACGGACGCGGAAGCCGGCGATCGACTTCTTGGCCTTAGTGATGACAGCCTTCTGGCCGGCGATCTGGGACAGTTCCTCAGCCGCCTGCTTGACCTTCTTGGTGTCCTTGACCGCCTCGCCGACGCCCATGTTCAGGACGATCTTGTCCAGACGCGGGATCATCATGTCGTTCTTGTAGGCGAATTCGGTCTTCAGCGCGGCGCGGATGGTGCCCTTATAGGCAGCCTTCAGGCGCGGCGTGTAAGTGGCTTGGTCGAGCATCAGATCGCCTCCCCGGTGGTCTTGGCGAAGCGGACCTTCTTGTCGCCTTCCATGCGGAAGCCAACGCGGGTTGCTTTGCCGTTCTTGTCCACGATGGCCAGGTTCGACAGGTCGATCGGCATCGCCTTGGGCATACGGCCGCCCTGAGTGCCAGCCGATTGCTTGGTGTGGCGGATCGCGATGTTCACGCCATCGACCACGGCCTTGTTGTCGGACGGCATCACGGCGGAAATCTCGCCCTTCTTGCCCTTGTCCTTGCCGGTGAGCACGACGACCGTGTCACCCTTCTTGAGTTTCGCAGCCATCAGAGCACCTCCGGAGCCAGCGAGATGATCTTCATGAAGTTCTTGGCACGCAGCTCGCGCACGACAGGCCCGAAGATACGGGTGCCGACCGGTTCGCCCTGGTTGTTCAGGATGACGGCGGCGTTGCGGTCGAAACGGATGGTGGTGCCGTCTTCACGGCGAACTTCCTTGGCGGTGCGAACGACGACGGCCTTGCGGACGTCCCCCTTCTTCACGCGGCCCTTTGGAATCGCCTCCTTGACCGACACCACGATGATGTCGCCGACGGAAGCATAACGGCGGTGCGAGCCGCCGAGAACCTTGATGCACTGAACCCGGCGCGCGCCGGAGTTGTCAGCCACATCCAGATTCGTCTGCATCTGGATCATTTGGTAGTCTCCCGACCTGCAGGGACACGCCCTGCGGTTTCGTTAGAGACGGAGGGGTTTACGCTTGCGCGTCGACCACCACCGTCCAGCGTTTCGTTTTCGAAATCGGCGCGCATTCTTCAATGCGCACGGTGTCGCCGACCTTGAACTTGTTCTCCGCATCGTGAGCGCGGTATTTCTTCGACTTACGCACGGTCTTCTGCAGCAGCGGGTGCTTGAAGCGGCGTTCGACAGAGACGGTGATCGTCTGCTCGTTCTTGTCCGAGGTGACGGTGCCCGTCAGGATACGTTTCGGCATGGCGGTTCCCCTTACTTCGCAGCTTCGGCGGCTTTTTGGCCGAGAACGGTCTTGATGCGGGCGACGTCACGACGGACGGCACGCATGCGGGCGGTGTTCTCAAGCTGGTTGGTCGCCTGCTGGAAGCGCAGGTTGAACGCTTCCTTCTTGAGCTGAACCAGGCTGTCGCGCAGCTGGTCCGGCGTTTTCGACTTCAGTTCTTCGGCTTTCATGCCGCTTCCTTTTCCACAATCGCCAGACGGCCCCTCGCTCTGAGGGTCACCGAGGACCTGGCGGATCAATGACAAACCAACGAATCCGGGAGCCCCGGAATCGCTGGATGGCGTCGTATAGGGGGGAAGGGCGTGAGGGGCAAGGGGGAAGTTGGGGGGTCTAGTGGACAGCCAAGCCGTCATCGCGAACCTGACCAACCAAGGAGAGCAAGCCAATCCACGTGAGGGCCTACCGTGTGCAGCAAGCTGTCGTCGATTACGCGCCCTTTCTTTAGTTCCTTCCGGCAACGGGCGACATACTCTTGGATTGCGTCCCAGACACGTTCATTGGCCACTTGCTGGTCACGATGAATTTCGACTTCAGCCGCGAGCTTCCAGGTTCGATAGACGAACACCTTTGTCCGGCCCAGCATGTTCCTCTTCTTCTCAGCGCTGAAGTATTCGCCGCGAACCTGGCTACCGAGGAAGTATAGCCTTATGTATCCGATGGTTTCATTAAAGCGCCACGGTCCAAATGCTTCGTATTGCCGTTGGCTCATTCCGTCTACAGTTTCCTTGGGCGGATCGTAGCCGGGAATATACTTGAGACGCTCCACCTGCTTGGCCAAGCGTTGATCCATCAACGCATTGTACTGATCATAGCTGAGCCGGTAGACGGGCAAGTCGTAGAAGTAAATTGAGCTCATTGCGTCTCAAGCCCACCCATAGTTGAAGCTGACCGAGATCCGCTCTTCCTCGGACATGTTCATCGGGACTTCGTGGCGCAGCCAGCTTTCCCAGAGGAGAACCTCGCCCACCGTGGGCTTGACGTAGACGAACCGCTGCAGCTCTTGCGGCGCTTTCTTCAGGGGGACGGGGGCCAGCATCATCATCGGCAGGCGGGGGTCCTCCAGCTTCAGGGCGCTCGTCCCCTCCGGCATCGCGACATAAGTCGTGCCCGAGATCACCGAATGCGGGTGGATGTGGCTGGCGTGGGTGCCGCCTTCGGGCAGGATGTTGATCCAGAGGGAGTTGCACTTCAGCTTCTTGTCGCCAAGGTCAAAGCCCAGGTCCTTGCAGAAGGCGGCGACGTGGCGGTCCAACGCCTTTTCCAGATCGCCGAAGATGGGCATCCGCCAGGGAAGGTCATCCAGCGACGCATAGGAGGTGTAGCCGGGATAGCCATTCGCCTCGCACCACTCCTGCCCGGCCTCGTCATCTTCGGCCACCATGTCGCAGGTCTGATGGAGTTCGGCGTAGTCGACCTTCTTCTTCGCGAGGTCATTGAGACCGGCGCGGTAAAGGCGGGTGACGAAGAGAGAGGTGATGTCAGCCATGGGCAACGTCCTTTGCGGATGTAGCGCCGGGTTAGCGCAGATGGCGCGGCTTGGCAAAGGGTGCGACGTTTTGGCTGTTTCCAGTTCTTTCCCAATCCCGGACCAGCTTCTTCCTCATTTATGCCATTGTCGACAACGATAGGAACGGAAACGAGCTGAAGGCAGGCGGCGATGGACTATACGGCGATTTTCATTCTGGCCTGTATTTTCATCCCGCTGGAGCGGCTGACGGCGCTTTATCCCGAGCAGGGCCCGTTGCGGCGCAACTGGATCAGCGATGTACTGTATGTGCTGTTCAACGGGTTCTTCATCCGGGCCGGGTTCACCTTCGTTGCTGGCCTGTCGATGTATGCCTACAAGGTTGCCTTTGGCGCTGCCCCGTCGGCCTGGGTCGCGGAATACCCGCTTTGGGTGCAGGTGATCGGGTGCATCGTGATCGCGGACATCGGCTATTACACCGCGCACCGGATCAGCCATTCGGTGCCGTTCCTGTGGAAGTTCCATGCGGTTCACCACAGCATCGAAGAGATGGACTGGCTGGCCGCGCACCGCATCCACCCCGTCGACATGCTGTTCACTCACAGCTTTGCTTTGCTGCCACTGTACTTCATGGGCTTTTCGCTGGAGGCGGTGGTGATTTTCCAGGCCATCTACCAGGCCCACACGCTGCTGATCCATGCCAACACGCGGCTGCGCTTCGGGCCGCTCAAATGGCTTATCGCGTCGCCCGAATACCACCACTGGCACCATGCCAATGAGCCTGAAGCCTATGACCGGAACTTTGCCGCGCAGTTGTCGGTGATCGACTGGATTGCCGGGACGCTGTTCCTGCCGCTGCGGCGGCCTGCGCGCTATGGCATCAACGAAGAGATGCCGCGCTGGTACCACCAGCAACTTCTGCACCCATTCCGCAGCCTGGGCCGGGCGGCCCGACGCGAGCCACCACCCCTGGAAAGGACACCCCATGAACAAGACGCTTGAAGACCGCCTCGGCAAGATGGCCATGCTGCTGATCTTTGGCTACCTTGGCCTGCAGCAGGTCTTGTCCTTCATGATCTCGTTCCGGATCCGCGAGTATATTGAGTTCTGGCCGCTTGCGCTGCTTTCGCAGCTGTGCGGGGTGATTTTCATGGCGCTGGTTCTGTACTTCACTCTCACCCGCCTGCCGCCCCGCGACACCGCCGAAGGTATCATGCCGCGGGTCGTGTCCGTCGCCGGGACCTTTGCGATGATGCTGCTGATCGTCCTGCCGCCTGAGGCGATCGGCAGACCCAGCGCGTGGTTTCCACCCTGCTGATCATCATCGGCACGCTCTTGTCGGCGTGGTGCCTGTACCAGCTGGGCAAGTCATTCTCGATGATGGCTGTGTCGCGTGAGCTGAAGACCCAAGGCAGCTATTCCATTGTGCGCCATCCGCTTTATGGGGCTGAAGTGGTGATGATCCTTGGTTTCATCCTGTCGCATGGGTCTATCCTCGCCTTTGGCGTTGGAGCGGTCTGGCTTCTGTTGCAGATCCGCCGCGCCCAGTATGAGGAAAGCGTCCTGCGCAAGACCTTCCCCGAGTATGAAGACTATGCCCGACGGGTGCCGATGCTGATCCCCGGGCTGCATTTGCGGTTCCTGGAAAAGGCCGTTGCGCCGACAGATCGCGCTGCCGTCTGACCCTTTGCCTGACGTAACCATGAAAGAGGCCCCCGCTGTTGCCAGCGGGGGCCTCTTTCTTTGCTAAGGCCGTAGCCCCGCTTTGGTTTACCAGTCTTCCTTCGCGACGACGCGCGTGGTGACCGGAAGTTTCATCGCGCCCAGACGCAGGGCCTCACGCGCGATTTCTTCGGACACGCCGTCGATCTCGAACATGATCCGGCCGGGTTTCACCTTGGCCGCCCAATAGTCGGTGGAGCCTTTGCCCTTACCCATCCGCACTTCGACGGGCTTGGCCGACACTGGAACATCCGGGAAAATCCGGATCCAGACCCGGCCCTGACGCTTCATGTGGCGGGTGATCGCGCGGCGTGCCGCTTCGATCTGGCGGGCGGTGACACGCTCCGGCTCGGTCGCTTTCAGGGCGAAGGAGCCGAAGTTCAGAAGGAACCCGCCCTTGGCTTCGCCATGGATGCGACCCTTGTGCATCTTGCGGAATTTTGTGCGCTTTGGTTGCAGCATCTTATCTCACTCCTCACGCGCGTTCGCGGTCGCGGCGCGGACCACGGGGGGCCGGGCCGTCAGCCGCTTCGGCAAGACGACGATCATGGGCCTGGGGATCATGCTCAAGGATTTCGCCTTTGAAGATCCAGACCTTCACACCGATGATCCCGTAGGGGGTCTCGGCTTCGCTGAGCGCATAGTCGATGTCGGCGCGGAGCGTGTGCAACGGCACGCGGCCTTCGCGGTACCATTCGGTCCGGGCGATTTCGGCGCCGCCAAGACGGCCGGCGACGTTCACACGGATGCCAAGCGCACCCATCCGCATCGCGTTCTGCACGCCACGCTTCATCGCGCGACGGAAGGACACGCGACGTTCCATCTGCTGGGCGATCGACTCGGCCACCAGCTGGGCGTCAAGTTCCGGCTTGCGGACTTCGACGATGTTCAGGTGCAGTTCGGACTTGGTGAACACGGTCAGCTTCTTGCGAAGCGTCTCGATGTCCGCGCCCTTCTTGCCGATGATCACGCCCGGACGTGCAGTGTGAATGGTCACACGGCACTTCTTGTGCGGACGCTCGATGATCACGCGGCTGATGCCGGCGGCCTTCAGTTCCTTGTGGATGAACTCACGCATGCGGAGATCTTCCAGGAGAAGGTTGCCGTAGTCTTTCGATTCAGCGAACCAGCGGCTGTCCCAGGTGCGGTTGACCTGGAGGCGCATACCGATCGGATTGACCTTCTGACCCATTATGCAGACTCCCCGGCTGCCGCGGCTTGGCGGACCTTGATGGTTATCTCGGAAAACGGCTTCATGATCTTGCCGAACCGGCCCCGAGCACGCGGACGGCCGCGCTTCATCACGAGGTTCTTGCCAACCCAGGCTTCCGCCACGATCAGGCTGTCCACATCCAGGTTGTGGTTGTTTTCCGCATTGGCAATCGCCGACTGCAGGCACTTCTTCACGTCACCCGCGATGCGGCGCTTGGAGAAGGTGAGGTCGGCCAGAGCCTTGTCCACCTTCTTGCCCCGGATCAGACCGGCGACGAGGTTCAGCTTCTGAGGGCTGGTGCGAAGCATCCGGCTGATCGCCATGGCTTCGTTGTCCGCCACGCGGCGCGGATTGTTGTCCTTACCCATGGCTTACTTCCTCTTCGCTTTCTTGTCGGCGGCGTGACCGTAATAGGTCCGCGTCGGCGAATATTCACCGAACTTCTGGCCGATCATTTCCTCGGTCACGTTGACCGGGATGTGCTTCTTGCCGTTGTAGACCGCGAAGGTCAGACCAACGAACTGCGGCAGGATGGTGGAACGACGCGACCAGATCTTGATCACTTCGGCCTTGCCACCGGCCTTGGCCTTTTCGGCCTTCTTCAGGACGTAGCCGTCGACGAACGGGCCTTTCCAGATGGAACGTGCCATGGATTAACGCCCTTTCTTCTTGGCGTGGCGCGAGCGGACGATCAGGCTGTCAGAAGCCTTCGGCTTGCGCGTCTTGTTGCCCTTGGTGCCTTTGCCCCACGGGGTAACCGGGTGACGGCCGCCCGAGGTACGGCCTTCGCCGCCGCCATGCGGGTGATCGATCGGGTTCATCGCAACACCGCGAACGGTGGGGCGCACGCCCTTGTGGCGCATACGGCCGGCTTTACCAAAGTTCTGGTTCGAGTTGTCGGGGTTCGACACGGCACCGATGGTGGCCATGCATTCCTGACGCACCAGACGCAACTCACCCGACGAAAGCCGGATCTGCGCGTAGGAGCCATCACGGCCGACGAACTGGGCATAGGTGCCCGCCGCACGGGCCAGCTGGCCGCCCTTGCCGGGCTTCAGTTCCACGTTGTGGACGATCGTCCCGATCGGCATGCCGCTGAAGGGCATGGCGTTGCCGGGCTTCACGTCGGTCTTGGCGCCAGCGATGACGCTGTCCCCCACGGCCAGACGCTGCGGCGCCAGGATATAGGCCAGCTCGCCATCGGCGTACTTGACCAAAGCGATGAAAGCGGTGCGGTTCGGATCATATTCGATCCGCTCGACGACCGCCGCGATGTCGAACTTGCGACGCTTGAAATCGACCACGCGGTAAAGGCGCTTTGCCCCCCCGCCCTTGTGCCACATCGTGACACGTCCGGTGTTGTTCCGGCCACCGGTACGGTTCAAACCCTCGGTAAGGGCTTTGACCGGACGGCCTTTCCACAGCTCCGAACGGTCGATCAGAACCAGCCCTCGCTGGCCAGGCGTCGTCGGCTTATACGACTTGAGTGCCATGTTTCTCTGTCTTCCGTTTGCTTGCCGGGAGGTAAGGCCCGGCGGTGAAGGGCTCCGAAGATCCCCGATTTGGTGCCCGTTCCCCCTGCGGCTGCATCGGGAACGAACAAACCAAGAGCCCCGGACGAATCCGGGGCTTCTGGCGTGGCGCGGGCGTAGCAGAGGGGGGTGGGGGTGGCAAGGGGGGAGGTAGGATTCTTTAGGCAGATTACAGACGGCAGGTTTGAGCCCATTGCTGCCCTTCGTGATCAGATGTGGTAAGTAGCGCTATGCCTCAGATGACCGTGCATCTCATCAATGCCCGCCGCCAGCTTGCCGACATGGAGGCCTGGCTTGAAGAACGGCTGCACGATGCGTTTTCTGCATCTGCGAACCTATTGCCTTTGCGAGATACGGATGTGATCGTCAGGGCCGGAAAGCGCGTCATTTTCGAGAAGGGGCATCTGGGATACGCCCCGGAGAAGGGCGTGATTTTTGTAACCGTTGATCCGGACAATCCAATTTTGCTGGCTAATCCGTCGCAGTCTCTGGAAAGGATGCTGGCGCACGAGTTGCACCACTCCTCACGGTGGGACGGCCCAGGATATGGTGAGACGCTTGGTGATGCGCTTGTTTCGGAGGGTTTGGCAGGACACTTCACGCAGGAAGTGTATGGGGGCGAGCCTGAACCTTGGGAGCAACTACCAGCCAGCACTTGGCGTCCCTATCTTGGCAAGGCACAAGCCGACTGGCTAAGTGCCGAGTACGACCACACTGGATGGTTCTTCGGATCGCAGGATTTCCCGAAGTGGCTAGGGTATTCCATCGGGTATCAGGTGGTCGGGCAGTATCTGGCCGTGCATGGCAACGCGCGCGCGTCTAGGCTTGTAGATGCACGTTCAGGCGATTTCCGCGGCTGTCTTGGAGCAGTCTGACCGGCAGCTTAGTCCCGATAGCTGACTGTCAGTCAGCAAACGCGAACCAATAAAAAGCCCCCGCCTTCCGGCAGGGGGCTCTCGCATTTCACTCAGGCCGAAGCTCAAAGCCCGGTCGTCACGTCGATCGTCTGACCGTCTTCCAGCATGACATAGGCCTTTTTCTTGTCCGAACGCTCGCCTGCGCGACCGCGGAAACGCTTGGCCTTGCCCTTGGTGATGGTGGTGTTCACCGCCTTCACCTTCACACCAAAGATCGCCTCGACGGCTTCCTTGATCTTGGGCTTGGTCGCATCCATCGCGACCTGGAAGACCACGGCACCAGCCTCGGAGGCCATGGTGGCCTTTTCGGTGATGACCGGCTTGCGGATCACGTCGTAATGCTCGGGCTTCACAGCCACGGCGCTTTTGGGGGATTTGCTCATTTCAGGCGAGCCTCCAGGGCTTCGATACCGGCCTTGGTGATGACCAGGGTATCACGCTTCAGGATGTCATAGACGTTGGCACCCATTGTGGGCAGAACGTCGACGCCTTCCAGGTTGCGGGCAGCAAGGGCGAAGTTCGCATCGACAGACGCGCCATCGATGATCAGAACGCGCTTCCAGCCGAGTTCCGACCGCATCTTGGCAAGGTTGGCGGTCTTGGCATCGGCGAGGGTCGCCGCGTCAAGGATCACCAGCTCACCCGCCTTGGCCTTGGCCGACAGAGCGTGCCGCAGCCCAAGGGCGCGGAACTTCTTCGGCAGGTCATGGGCGTGGCTGCGTGGGGTCGGGCCCTTCACGACGCCACCGTGCCGGAAGATCGGGGCCTTCTTGGACCCGTGGCGTGCGCCGCCGGTGCCCTTCTGGCGATAGATCTTCTTGGTCGAGTACGAAACCTCGGCCCGGGTCAGCGTCGAGTGGGTGCCGGCCTGGGATTTCGCCCGCTGCCAGCGCACCACGCGGTGCAGGATGTCGGCGCGCGGGTCAAGGCCGAACAGCGCTTCGTCCAGGGTGATGGAGCCGGCTTTGCCGCCGTCCAGTTTGATCACATCGAGTTTCATGCTTCACCCCCTTCGGCGGCGACTTCAGCAGCCGGAGCAGCAGCGGTACGGATCGCTGCCGGACGCGGGGCGTCCTTGGCGGCGGGCTTCTTCACTGCGTCCTTGACGGTGACCCAGCCACCCTTCGATCCGGGGACGGCGCCCTTGATCATGATCAGGCCACGGTCAACGTCCGTGCGGATGACCTGCAGGTTCTGCGTGGTCGAACGCACAGCGCCCATGTGACCGGCCATCTTCTTGCCTTTGAACACCTTGCCGGGGTCCTGGCACTGGCCCGTGGAGCCGTGCGAGCGGTGCGAAACCGACACACCGTGCGACGCCCGCAAGCCGCCGAAGTTGTGCCGCTTCATCGCACCGGCAAAACCTTTACCGATCGAGGTGCCCGCGACGTCCACGAACTGGCCTTCCAGGTAGTGGTCAGCGGTGATTTCCGCGCCCACTTCGATCAGGCAATCCGGGGTCACGCGGAACTCCGCGATCTTGCGCTTCGGGGCCACGTTCGCACGGGCGAAGTGACCGCGCTGCGCGGCGGTGGTCCGTTTGGCCTTGGCCACGCCAGCACCAAGTTGAACGGCGGTGTAGCCATCCTTTTCAGCGGTGCGTTGGGCGACGACCTGAAGGCTGTCCAGCTGCAGAACCGTCACCGGAACCTGCTTGCCATCGGCCAGAAACAGCCGGGTCATGCCCAGCTTCTTTGCAATAACGCCAGAGCGCATAATGGTCATGCCCCCTTACACTTTGATTTCGACGTCAACGCCCGCAGCCAGGTCGAGCTTCATCAGCGCGTCCACGGTCTGGGGGGTCGGATCGACGATGTCGAGAAGGCGCTTGTGCGTCCGGATTTCCCACTGGTCGCGCGACTTCTTGTCGATGTGCGGACCACGGAGAACCGTGAATTTCTCGATCTTGTTCGGCAGCGGGATCGGGCCGCGCACTTGCGCGCCGGTCCGCTTGGCCGTGTTAACGATTTCCTGGGTGCTGGCGTCCAGCACGCGGTAATCGAAGGCCTTGAGCCGGATGCGGATGGTTTGACCTTGCATCGGTTTTTTCCTTTTAGAACGTAGGCGCTGGTGCGGATCACCAACCAAGAGGTTCTGTTTCGTTGGTCGTCAAAGGGTAGTCGAAGGGCGGGCTTCTATAGCCCGCCCCAGGTTAGTGCAAGTCGCCTCAGGCGATGATTTTCGAGACGACGCCTGCGCCGACGGTGCGGCCGCCTTCGCGGATGGCGAAGCGCAGTTTTTCTTCCATCGCGATCGGGGCGATCAGTTCCACTACGAACTTCAGGTTGTCGC
>JAAUPC010000425.1 GCA_012036325.1 Paracoccaceae bacterium | reverse complement strand
GGCCGCGATGTCGCGGGCACATGACGAACATCTCGGCGACTTTTCCGCGGACAACGCGACATGGCGATCGCCGGAGTTCATCCCGGCGCGCCGAGTCCGCCATGGACCGAGCCGCGCAGAAGCAAGCCGGCGCGATCCGCCACCTACGCGCTCGGGAGCGACGGGCGACTCTACTCGTGGGGCGGAATCGGCCGACCGCAGTACCTCGGATCCAACGCGGCTGCGGGAACCACCGAACCGGCGTTCGCTGCCGGGTTTCAGATCGCCGTGGACGTAGCCTTTGTCGGTGCCGCGCACGACGGCGCCGAGCGCGCTGTACCTGCACCTCGCCGGCACCGACTTCTACGAGCCGATCGACGATCCGACGGGGTGGATGTGAGGTCGGGACGGCCCCGCGGGTGAGGTCTTCGCTCTCTTCAGCAGCGGAATAACAAAGACTACGCCCGTCCTGGATAATTCGGGCTTTCTCGGGTGATGGTCACGTCATGGACGTGACTCTCGCGGAAGCCGGCCGATGTCATGCGGATGAATTCCGCCTTGTCCTTCATTTCCTCAATTGTCGCGCAGCCGGTATAACCCATGGCGGCGCGCAGGCCCCCGACCATCTGGTGGATCACTGCCGCCGCAGACCCCTTGTAGGGCACCTGCCCCTCAATCCCTTCCGGCACCAGCTTGTCACTCGCGGCATCCTTCTGGAAATACCGGTCCGCCGACCCCCGCGCCATCGCGCCAAGGCTTCCCATCCCCCGGTAGGCCTTGAAGCTGCGCCCCTGGTACAGGATTACCTCTCCGGGGCTCTCATCCGTCCCCGCAATTGCACTGCCCACCATCGCACAGGACGCCCCCGCCGCAATCGCCTTGGCAAAATCGCCGGAATACTTGATCCCGCCGTCGGCAATCACCGGGATATCCCCCGCCGCCCCCGCCGAATCCATGATCGCCGTCAGCTGCGGCACGCCCACGCCCGCCACGATCCTCGTCGTGCAGATCGACCCCGGCCCGATCCCCACCTTCACCGCATCCGCGCCCGCGCCAATCAGCGCCCGCGTCGCCTCGGCCGTGGCAACGTTCCCCGCCACCACCTGCACCGTGTTCGACAGCCGCTTGATCCGCTCCACCGCGCGCGCCACGCCCTCGGAATGGCCATGCGCCGTGTCGATCACCACCAGATCCACGCCCGCATCGATCAGCGCCTCAGACCGCGCATAGCCCGCATCCCCAACGGTTGACGCCGCCGCCACCCGCAACCGCCCTAGCGCATCCTTGCAGGCCTGCGGGTTCAAGACGCTCTTTTCGGTATCCTTCAGCGTCAAAAGCCCCGTCAGCTTGCCCGCCCCATCCGTCACCAACAGCTTTTCAATCCGCCGCGCTTTCATCAGGGAAATCGCCTCCCCCCGGTCCACCGGCTCGCGCAACACGGCCAGGTTCTCTGACGACATCATCACCTTGACCGGCGTCTTGTCGTCGCTCGCAAAGCGCATATCCCGGTTGGTCACGATCCCAAGGACCCGACCCCCCGCATCCACCACCGGAAAGCCGGTGATCGAATAGCGCTCCATCAGCACCTTCGCATCCGCCAGCGTCTGGTCCGGCGTGAGGGTGATCGGCTGATAGACCACCCCAGACTCAAACCTCTTCACCCGCCGCACTTCCCGCGCCTGCGCCTCAAGGTCGAGGTTCCGGTGAATGACCCCGATCCCCCCCGCCTGCGCCATGGCTATCGCCATCCGCCCTTCCGTCACCGTATCCATCGCTGACGACAGCAGCGGAATGTTCATCCGGATCGCCTTCGTGACATAGGTGGAGGTGTCTGCATCCGACGGCAGCACGCTCGATGCCGCCGGCACCAGAAGCACATCATCAAAGGTAAGGGCCTCACGAATCTCCATGGATCATCCCTCCGGAGGTGGCATCGTTTGGCGGTTCCCCTTTTCACGCAGCGCACCGTAACGCAAGGGCAATCTGCCCCCCTTGCACCAAGCCCCCGGGCTATGTTGAGTGGGCGTGACCAAAAAGGACACAACATGCGCGTCGTCATCGTCGAAAACACCCGCGTCACCCATCATGGCCTCGTGGGCGTGGCGCTCCATGAACGCGCCGCCCTGATCGACCTGTGGAAACCCTGGACCGGCCAACCCCTGCCCGACGCACCTGAGGCTGACGCCCTTGTCGTCTTCGGCGGCGAACAATCGGCCACCGATGACCACAGCCACCCCTACCTGCCCACCCTTGCCCGGCTGATGCAGGCCTATACCGATGCCGACAAACCGGTTCTTGGCATCTGCCTGGGCAGCCAGCTTCTGGCCCGGGCTTACGGCGCCACAAACCACCTCGGCACCGCACCCGAGTTTGGCTGGGTGGATGTCACCCTCACCGAAGCCGGTCGCGAAGACCCTGTCCTGTCACAGGTCCCGGATACCTTCCCGATTTTCCAATGGCATTCCGACACTTTCACCTTGCCGGAAGGGGCTACCCACCTCGCCACCAGCGCCGGTGCCGCGCATCAGGCCTTCCGCATCGGCCGCGCCACCTATGGCACCCAGTTCCATTTTGAAGCCAGCCGCCCCGTCGTCGCCGACTGGCTGACCCGCTTCCCCGAGGGCGTCGAAAAGATGGCCCCCGGCTGGGCCAGCCGCCATAGCGCCCTCGCCCAAACCCAAGGGGCCAAGGCCGATGCCCACGGCCTCACCCTCGCCCGCGCTTGGGTCAGCCTCATCGGGTAACCCTCTCTGCTATTTGCTCTTTTGAAAAATACTCTCTGGGGGTCCGGGGGGCGAAGCGCCCCGGGGTCGGGTCAGGGCAATGTCACGGAATGCCTCGGGAATTTTCGCAGAAAATTCATGGTCCTCACGCCTCGGCAGCGTTGGTCACCGCCGCCAGTTTTCCCCCGGGCCAGCGCTTCAAGACCCACCACAGCACGCCCGGGATCACCACCAGCGCCACCGCCGTCACAGCAAGGCCGATCCATTGCCAGGCCCCGCCGCCCCGGATCAGCGCCCCTGCCAGCACCGCCAGCGGAAAG
>JAAUPC010000424.1 GCA_012036325.1 Paracoccaceae bacterium | reverse complement strand
GCTGGCCCTGCCCAGCGACCTCCAGTCGGCGGCACCGAATGACACTGCGACCGCAGGGATCATCGAAGGCCAAGAGAACCTCTTTGCGGCCAGGCTCGCCACGCTGGCCGAAGCGACGCAGTCCTACGAAGAACAAAAGCTGCAGATCGAAAACGAGATGCTGGGCCAAAGGGCCCAGATCGGGGCGCTGGACGAACAGATCACCCTTCTGGCGGCTGAGCTTGCCGATGCCGAAGCCCTGCTGGAGCAAGGCCTGATCCAGGGCTCACGCGTGACCGCGCTGAAGCGCGAGAAGGCCAGCCTGACCGGCCAGAAGGGCGAACTTGAGGCCGCCGTCGCCCGCAACCTGGGCCGCATCGCGCAGATTGACGTGGAGATCGTAGGGTTGTCCGCCAAGCGCCGGGAAGAGGCCGTCACCGAACTGCGCGACGTGGAACCACGGATCGCGGGGCTTGAGGAAGAGCTGAAGGCCGTGCAGACCAAACTCACGCGGCTGACCCTGACCGCCCCGACCGAAGGGCTGGTGCATGACCTGCGCGTCTTCAGCCTTGGCGCGATCATCCGCCCCGCCGACCCGGTCCTCTACATCATCCCGCAGGAAGAAGAGCTGATGATCACCGCCAGGATCGACGCCTATCACATCGATCAGGTCTTCGCCGGAAGGCCCGTCGTCCTGCGCTTTTCCGCCTTCAACGCCAGAACCACGCCCGAGATCAACGCCGAAGTCGCCCGCGTCTCGGCCGATGTCACCACTGACGAACGCAGCGGCATGCAGTACTACACCACCGAACTGCGCGTCAGCCGCGAAGAGATTGCCCGCCTCGGCAACCAGCCCCTCCTCCCCGGCATGCCGGTCGAGGTCTTCATCCAGACCGGCGAACGCTCCCCCTTCAGCTACTTCGCCAAACCCTTCACCGACTACTTCCAACGCGCGTTCAGGGAGTAGCTGAAGAGGCGAACGCGCTGACGCTGTGATCACCTGCCTGCGTCAATCGCAGCGCTTTCAGTGAAGGGTTCTTCGCTTTGGGTAGCATTGGAGTGGGAAGCAGTTGCTTTGCTAAAGTTGATGAACTCAACGCAATGGGCGCAATCGCGCGCGCGGACCGAACCATGGGATCTGGACCGTCAACCAGAAGCGCTGCCATCCCATGCTCGGCGCTAACCGATCAAAAAGGCGAAAGCAAAGCCGAGAAGATGGCCCTTGTGATCCGCGTGGCGCAGGATGAGGGGATCGATCCTCTCGACTTCCTCGCCCTGGCTTGGACCGAGTCTGCGTTTGATCCGATAGCTCGGGCCGGAGGCGGCAGCACGGCCAAAGGCGTGCTGCAATTTGCCGACCGGACTGCGAAGGCCTACGGCCTGACCGATCCGTTCACCTCACCCTCAAGCTTGATCCCGTTGCGATCGCCACGGCGCTGGAGGTGCCAGCAGACGCGCTATCCGACCGGCTGCTCACCATCGCCAGTCCCTTTGACCTGCGCCGCCGCGGCGTCGAGACCCGGATCATCGCCGGCGAGATGATCCCGGCGCCCGACCCGGTCCTGCAACGCACATTGGCCGAGGCGCACTTCTGGGCGGGTTTGATACGCAGTGGCACGTCCCTGATCGACGTCGCCCGCAACACCGGACAGTCCGAACCCTACATCCGCAACCGGGTTGTCCTCGCCTTCCTCGCTCCAAAGCTGCAAGCTGCGATCCTGGATGGAAAACAACAACCCGATCTCTCCGTCGCAAAGCTGCTCCGGGACGGCATCCAGACGGACTGGGCCGAGCAGGAGAAACTGTTCGGCGTCGCGTGACTCACGGCTCGGTTGGAAGCCAATCACCAGCACCCCTTCACCCCTGCATCAGCGCCCTCCTCCGGCCCGCCACGCCGCTGTTCTTCTCAATTCTTTCCCTGTTCAGCAGGATCTCTCGCCCTGATCTGACGATCAAAGCTCGCTGTTTCCTGCGAGCTGTGCAAACCGAACGCCGCACGCAGCCCCCTGAGACGCGAGGCGCAAAAGCAGAGATCAGGGGCGCGCGAAGACGTCTCCGTCGTGGGGAGCACGGCGTAACCCCCGGAAACACGGCAGAAATTCCCAACGAAACGGTGAGAGACCGGATATCAAGGGGTTGGTGGCGGAGGAGGTGGGATTTGAACCCACGGTAGAGTTTCCCCTACGTCGGTTTTCAAGACCGGTGCGATAAACCACTCCGCCACTCCTCCGACAAAGGCGCATTATCGGGCAGGCGGTGATTCTGAAAGGGCATCCGTGCGGTGAAATCCGCTGATCGTGAAGGGGGGGGACCGCCTGCGGCCTTCCCTCCGGGGCGACAAGCCGATATGGTGTTGCGAAAGCAGGCGTGTCTGACAGGGACAAGGGCGGTCACAGCCCGGGCAAAGTCCACCCGGTCAGGCGGAAACAGCATCAAGCGCAACGATCAGATTGCGCAGCATTGAGGGCGGAAGATGGCACAGGCAGCACTTCGTCACATCGTTCTTGGTCTGGCGACCTCCGGTCTTTTGATGGGATGTGTCCAGGGCGACGGGACATCCACAACCACAACCGCAGCGCCCGGCGCGTCCGCTCCGGCCCGGACCACGGCCACAGGCGACATCGAAGCGCCCGAGGTGTTTCAGGCCACCGACAGCGCGCTTTGGGATGGGCGTCCCTCGCTTGGCGGCATCTGGGTCGCAGCCCCTGATGTGCAAGACCCCGAACGGGTGGTGATGTTCAACCCCGCCACCGGCAAGACGGTGCAAGGCGCCCTCTTCCGGCGTGAGCGGGATAATCCCGGTCCGCGCCTGCAGATCTCGTCCGACGCGGCCGAGGCGCTGGGGATCCTCGCCGGCCAGCCGGTGGAAATCCGCGTGACCGCCCTGCGCAACGTCACGATCCTCGGACAGCAGGCCACGTACACCTGCGCCAACGGCGGCTGCTCCGGCTCGATGAAGGTCACCCCAGCGGTCACCACCAGGTACGACCTGACGATCACCTCGGCGGGAGGCGCGCCCAGCATCGAGGCCGTGGCGACCGTGTCGGTC
>JAAUPC010000023.1 GCA_012036325.1 Paracoccaceae bacterium | reverse complement strand
GGTGGGTGGTGGGCGCCGGTCCGGGGGGCCTTGCGCTGGCCCGGCAAAAGAAAACCCCGCCGGTCTTGCGACAGGCGGGGGTCAAGGCATTTCAGCGGGCGATCAGATCAATCGCGGCTTTCGACCGTGTCGACCAGACCGGAGTCAAACCCGGTGTCGATCACGTCATCCGCCATCCCGACCGGGGCAGCGAGGGCGGCGGCGGTTTCAGCCTCGCTCCGCCGGGCTTCGATCACCGTGCTGTCGCGGTCAGACGCGATTTTCTTCACACGGCTGGTCGCGCCACCGGTGCCAGCCGGGATCAGGCGGCCGACGATGACGTTTTCCTTCAGGCCGACCAACTTGTCCCGCTTGCCCTGAACCGAAGCCTCGGTCAGGACGCGCGTGGTTTCCTGGAAGGACGCGGCGCTGATGAAGCTGCGGGTCTGCAAGCTGGCCTTGGTGATCCCGAGAAGGATCGCCTCGGCGCTGGCTTCGCGCAGGCCGCGGTTGCGGGCCTTGGCGTTTTCTTCGTCCAGCTCTTGCTTGTCGACATGCTCCCCTTTCAGCAGCGTCGTGTCGCCGCTGTCGAGGATCTCCAGCTTTTGGAGCATCTGGCGGACAATCACCTCGATGTGCTTGTCGTTGATCTTCACGCCCTGCAGGCGATAGACGTCCTGCACCTCGTCGATCATGTAGTTTGCCAGAGCCTCAACCCCGAGGATCCGCAAGATGTCATGCGGGGCCGGGTTGCCGTCCATGATGTAGTCGCCCTTCTGCACGAAGTCGCCTTCCTGCACCGGGATGTGCTTGCCCTTCGGGATCATATATTCCTGGGCTTGCAGCGTCTCATCCACCGGTTCCACGGTGATGCGGCGCTTGTTCTTGTAGTCCTTGCCAAAGCGGACGTAGCCATCTGCTTCCGCGATGATCGCGTGGTCCTTCGGACGACGGGCTTCGAAGAGTTCGGCCACGCGGGGCAGACCCCCGGTGATGTCCTTGGTCTTGGCACCCTCGCGCGGGATACGGGCCACCACGTCACCCGGCCGCAACTCCTGCCCGTCTTCGACCGACAAGATCGCGTCCACCGACATAGAGTAGCTGATCGGAGCACCCGCATCGTTGCGGACCGGGTCGCCAGTGGCGGGGTCCATCACGATGATTTCGGGCTTGAGATCGCCACCCTTCGGCACCGAGCGCCAGTCCGCCACGACCCGCTGGGTCATGCCAGTGGCTTCGTCCGTGTCCTCGCGGATCGAGATGCCCGAGATCAGGTCCTTGAACCGTGCCACGCCGGTCTTTTCGGCGATGACTGGCAGGGTGAAGGGGTCCCATTCGAACAGTTTCGTCCCGCGCTTGACCACTTCGCCGTCCTTGACGTGCAGCTTGGCACCATAAGTCAGCTTGTGGGCCGCCCGTTCCTGACCCACGTCGTCAATGATGGCGACCTGCATGCTCCGGCCAACGACGATTTGTTCGCCGTTGACGTTTTTCAGGATGTTTGCATTGCGGAACTCGATCTTGCCCTCCTGGCTTGCTTCCAGGAAGGACTGCTGGCCGCCCTGCGCCACGCCGCCGATGTGGAAGGTCCGCATCGTCAGCTGGGTGCCAGGTTCACCGATCGACTGGGCGGCGATGATGCCGACCGCTTCACCGATGTTGACCAGCGTGCCGCGGGCGAGGTCACGCCCGTAGCAGAGTGCGCAAACGCCTTCTTCCGCGTCGCAGGTCAGCGGGCTGCGGATACGGATCGAGGCGATGCCCGAGTTGTTGATCAGGTCGGCGCGGCGTTCGTCGATCAGCTCGCCCTTCGAGACCAGAACCTCATCGGTGCCGGGGTACATGACGTCATCGGCCGCGACACGGCCCAGAACGCGTTCGCCCATCGGAACGATGACTTCGCCATCGTTGACGGCCGCAGAAGCGGTGATGGCGTTTTCGGTGCCGCAGTCGTGCGAGCGCACGATGCAGTCTTGTGCCACGTCCACCAGACGACGGGTCAGGTAGCCCGAGTTCGCCGTCTTCAGCGCGGTGTCCGACAGACCCTTGCGGGCGCCGTGGGTCGAGTTGAAGTATTCAAGAACGGTCAGACCTTCCTTGAAGTTCGAGATGATCGGCGTCTCGATGATTTCACCCGAGGGCTTGGCCATCAGGCCACGCATGCCGCCAAGCTGCTTCATCTGGATGACCGAGCCACGGGCACCGGAGTGGGCCATCATGTAGACTGAGTTCGGCTCTTTCTCGGCGCCTTTGGCGTCGAAATGGGTGGCCGAGATGGTCGACATCATCGCTTCGGTGACCTTGTCGTTGCACTTGGTCCAGGCGTCGACGACCTTGTTGTACTTTTCGCCCTGGGTGATCAGGCCGTCCATGTACTGCAGTTCAAAGCCGGTGACCTGTTCCTTGGTCTCGTTCACCAGGTTCCACTTGGTGTCCGGGATCACCATGTCGTCCTTGCCGAAGGAAATCCCGGCACGGAAGGCTTCGCGGAAGCCAAGGGTCATGATCTGGTCACAGAAGATCACCGATTCCTTCTGGCCGCAGTAGCGGTAGACGGTGTCGATGACGGTCTGAACGTCCTTCTTCCGCAACAGGCGGTTGACAAGGTCAAACGGCGCTTTGGCGTTGAGCGGCAGCAGGTTGCCAAGCCGCAGACGGCCGGGGGTGGTGTCGAAACGCTTCCAGACGATGTTGCCTTCGCCGTCAACCTGGCGGAGGCGCGCCTTGATCTTGGCGTGCAGGTGCAGGGCACCGGCGGCCAGAGCATGTTCCACCTCGTCAATGTCCGAGAAGGCCATGCCTTCACCGGCCATGCCCTTGCGTTCCATCGTGACGTAGTAGAGGCCGAGGACCATGTCCTGCGACGGCACGATGATCGGGTTGCCGTTGGCAGGGCTGAGGACGTTGTTCGTCGACATCATCAGCACGCGCGCTTCCAGCTGGGCCTCAAGGCTCAGGGGCACGTGAACGGCCATCTGGTCGCCGTCAAAGTCGGCGTTGAAAGCGGCGCAGACCAGCGGGTGCAGCTGGATTGCCTTGCCTTCGATCAGGATCGGCTCGAACGCCTGGATGCCCAGACGGTGCAGGGTCGGCGCGCGGTTCAGAAGAACCGGGTGTTCGCGGATCACCTCATCGAGGATGTCCCAGACCTCGGGGCGTTCCTTTTCGACCAGCTTCTTCGCCTGCTTCACGGTGCTGGAAAGCCCCTTGGCCTCCAGGCGCGAGTAGATGAAGGGCTTGAAAAGCTCCAAGGCCATCTTCTTCGGCAGGCCGCACTGGTGCAGCTTGAGTTCTGGCCCGGTCACAATGACCGAACGACCCGAGAAGTCGACCCGCTTGCCCAGAAGGTTCTGGCGGAAGCGGCCCTGCTTGCCTTTCAGCATGTCCGACAGCGATTTCAGCGGGCGCTTGTTGGTGCCCGTGATGACGCGGCCACGACGGCCGTTGTCAAAGAGCGCGTCAACCGCTTCCTGCAGCATCCGCTTTTCGTTCCGGACGATGATGTCCGGCGCACGAAGCTCGATCAGGCGCTTCAGGCGGTTGTTGCGGTTGATGACGCGGCGGTAAAGGTCGTTCAGGTCGGACGTGGCAAAGCGGCCGCCATCCAAAGGGACCAGCGGGCGCAGTTCCGGCGGGATCACCGGAAGGACGGTCAGGATCATCCATTCTGGGCGGTTGCCGGATTCGAGGAAGCTTTCG
Organism: Paracoccaceae bacterium; assembly: GCA_012036325.1. Taxonomy (GTDB): domain Bacteria; phylum Pseudomonadota; class Alphaproteobacteria; order Rhodobacterales; family Rhodobacteraceae; genus Tabrizicola. The sequence goes on along the minus strand of JAAUPC010000023.1, from coordinate 14,216 downwards.
ACGATCTTCAGACGCTTGATGATCTTCTTCGGCTTCAGTTCGCCCGTCGCCTCTTTCAGCTCATCGCGCAGCTGGTCGGCCACGGCCTGCAGGTCGATGGCGGCCAGCATTTCGCGGATCGCTTCCGCGCCGATGTTGGCAGTGAAAGCGTCAGCGCCGTACTGGTCCTGCGCGTCGAGGAACTCCTCTTCGGTCATCAACTGGCCGTAGGTGAGGTCGGTCAGACCCGGCTCGATCACGACATAGTTTTCGAAATACAGAATCCGCTCCAGATCCCGCAGCGTCATGTCGAGCATGAGGCCGATCCGGCTGGGCAGGGACTTCAGGAACCAGATGTGCGCAACGGGAGCGGCCAGTTCGATGTGGCCCATCCGCTCGCGCCGCACCTTTTGCAGCGTGACTTCAACGCCGCATTTCTCGCAGACGACGCCGCGATACTTCATGCGCTTGTATTTGCCGCAGAGGCATTCGTAATCCTTGATCGGTCCGAAGATCCGGGCGCAGAAGAGGCCATCACGTTCCGGCTTGAAGGTCCGGTAGTTGATGGTTTCCGGCTTCTTGATCTCACCGAAGGACCACGACAGGATCCGCTCTGGCGAGGCCAGGCTGATCTTGATTTCGTCGAAGGTCTTGACGGGCGCAACCGGGTTGAACGGGTTGGTCGAGAGTTCCTGGTTCATTCTATCTTCCCAAATGTAGGGCTGCGGTCAGAGGCTTCGAGACATGATTTTTCTGCGAAAAATCAGAGTTTTCGCAGAAAACTCGTGCTCTATTCCTCCTCCGCATCCAGGAGTTCCATGTTGAGGCCGAGGCCCCGCACTTCCTTGACAAGGACGTTGAACGATTCCGGCACGCCGGCCTCGAAGTTGTCCTCGCCCTTGACGATCGACTCGTAGACCTTGGTCCGGCCTGCCACGTCGTCCGACTTCACCGTCAGCATTTCCTGCAGGGTGTAGGCGGCGCCGTAAGCTTCCAGAGCCCAGACCTCCATCTCGCCAAGACGCTGGCCACCGAACTGCGCTTTGCCGCCCAGCGGTTGCTGGGTGACAAGCGAGTACGGACCGGTCGAACGGGCGTGCAGCTTGTCGTCGACAAGGTGATGCAGCTTGAGCATGTACTTCACGCCCACCGTCACTTTGCGCTGGAACTGCTCACCCGAGCGGCCGTCGAAGACCACTGACTGGCCCGAGGTGTCAAAGCCGGCGCGGGTCAGCGCGTCGTTGACGTCGGATTCCTTTGCGCCGTCGAAGACCGGGGTCGCAATCGGCACGCCCTTGGTCACGTTGCCCGCCAGCTCCAGGAACTCGTCCTCGTCGCGGCCCGCGAAGGCCTCTTCGTAGGTCTCGTCGCCATAAGCCAGACGCACCGCGTCGCGCACCGGGGTCATGTCGCCGGACCGGCGATATTCCTTCAGCGCTTCGTCAATCCTCAGGCCCAAGCCACGCGCGGCCCAGCCCATGTGGGTTTCCAGGATCTGGCCCACGTTCATCCGGCTTGGCACGCCGAGCGGGTTCAGAACGAGGTCAACCGGGGTGCCATCGGCGAGGAAAGGCATATCCTCGATCGGGACGACCTTGGAGATGACGCCCTTGTTGCCGTGACGCCGGCCATCTTGTCGCCCGGCTGCAGCTTGCGCTTCACCGCGACGAAAACCTTGACCATCTTCATCACGCCCGGAGGCAGATCGTCGCCGCGACGGACCTTTTCGACCTTGTCGTCGAAGCGGTTGTCCAAGGCACGCTTCTGCGCTTCGAACTGGTCATGCAGGGCTTCGACTTCCTTGGCGTCGTTCTCTTCGCCAAGGGCCAGCTGCCACCACTGGCCACGGCTGAGCGTGCCCAGAAGTTCGTCATCGATGGTCGATCCCGCCTTGATGCCCTTCGGGCCCTTCACGGCGGTCTTGCCTTTGATCAGGGTCTTGAGGCGGGCGTAGATGTTGCGTTCCAGGATCGCGAGTTCGTCATCGCGGTCGCGGGCAAGGCGTTCAACTTCCTCACGCTCGATCTGCAGGGCGCGTTCGTCCTTGTCCACGCCGTGGCGGTTGAAGACGCGAACCTCAACGATCGTGCCATAGGCGCCCGGGGGCAGCCGCAGCGAGGTGTCGCGGACGTCCGAGGCTTTTTCACCGAAGATGGCGCGGAGGAGCTTTTCTTCCGGCGTCATCGGGCTTTCGCCCTTCGGGGTGATTTTGCCGACCAGGATATCGCCCGGCTGAACCTCGGCCCCGATATAGACGATCCCGGCTTCGTCGAGGTTGCGCAGGGCTTCCTCGCCGACGTTCGGGATGTCGCGCGTGATCTCTTCCGGCCCAAGCTTGGTGTCACGGGCGGCGACTTCATATTCCTCAATGTGGATCGAGGTGAAGACGTCGTCGCGCAGGATGCGTTCCGAGATCAGGATCGAGTCTTCGTAGTTGTAGCCGTTCCACGGCATGAAGGCGACGACGACGTTCCGGCCAAGGGCCAGTTCGCCCATGTCGGTGCAGGGGCCGTCGGCCACGACTTCGCCGCGCAGAACGGTATCGCCCACCTTCACCAGCGGACGCTGGTTGATGCAGGACGACTGGTTCGACCGCTTGAACTTGCGCAGACGGTAGATGTCGACGCCCGGCTCACCGGGTTCCAGCATTTCAGTCGCGCGCACAACGATACGGGTCGCGTCGACCTGGTCGATGACACCTGCCCGGCGGGCCATGATGGCGGCGCCAGAGTCACGGGCGACAACCGCTTCGATCCCGGTGCCCACGAAGGGCGCATCGGATTGCAGCAGCGGAACCGCCTGACGCTGCATGTTCGAACCCATCAGGGCGCGGTTGGCGTCGTCGTTTTCCAGGAACGGGATCAGCGAGGCCGCAACAGACACCAGCTGCTTTGGGCTGACGTCGATCAGGTCCACCGAATCCGGCGGGTTCAGCATGAATTCCCCGGCCTTCCGGCTGGAGATCAGCTCTTCGGTAAAGCGACCCTCGGCGTCCTGGCCAGCGTTGGCCTGGGCGACGGTGTGGCGCATCTCTTCGGTGGCCGACATGTAGACGACCTCGTCGGTCACCTTGCCGTCAATCACCTTGCGGTACGGGGTTTCGATGAAACCGTACTTGTTCACGCGGGCGAAGGTTGCCAGCGAGTTGATCAGGCCGATGTTCTGGCCTTCCGGCGTTTCGATCGGGCACATCCGGCCGTAGTGGGTCGGGTGGACGTCACGAACCTCGAAGCCTGCACGTTCACGGGTCAGACCGCCCGGCCCAAGGGCCGAAAGGCGGCGCTTGTGGGTGACTTCGGACAGCGGGTTGGTCTGGTCCATGAACTGCGACAGCTGGCTGGAACCGAAGAATTCCCGCACCGCCGCCGCCGCCGGTTTCGCGTTGATCAGGTCTTGCGGCATGATCGTGTCGATTTCCACCGACGACATCCGCTCCTTGATCGCACGCTCCATCCGCAGAAGGCCGACGCGGTACTGGTTCTCCATCAGTTCGCCAACGGACCGGACCCGGCGGTTGCCGAGGTGGTCGATGTCGTCAATCTCACCCTTGCCATCGCGCAGTTCGGTCAGAGCCTTGATGCAGGCCACGATATCATCGCGGTCCAGCGTGCGCTGGGTGTCGGGTTTGCCGAGGTCGAGACGCATGTTCATTTTCACGCGGCCGACCGCCGAGAGGTCATAACGCTCCTTGTCGAAGAACAGCGTGTCGAAGAGCTGCGACGCGGCTTCGACGGTCGGCGGTTCACCCGGGCGCATCACGCGGTAGATGTCCATGAGCGCGGTGTCGCGGCCCATGTTCTTGTCCACCGCCATGGTGTTGCGGATGTAGGGGCCGACGTTGACGTTGTCGATGTCGAGAACCGGAATCTCGGTGATTCCCTGGTCCAGCAGGACCTTCAGGCTGCCACCCTTCACGCCGCCGTCGCGGTCGTATTCCATGGTCAGCTCATCGCCGGCCTCAGCCCAGATCTCACCGGTTTCTTCGTTGATGATGTCCTTGGCGACATAGCGGCCAAGGATCTGGTCGAACGGGACCAGAAGTTCGGTAACTTTGCCAGACTTGATCAGTTCGTTCGCCATGCGCGGCGTCATCTTGTCGCCAGCCTTGCAGATCACGTCGCCGGTCGCGGCATCGACGATGTCGAACTGCGGGCGGGTGCCGCGGATACGCTCGGGGAAGAACTTGGTGACCCAGCCCTTGTTCTTCACATGGGTGTAGGTGACGGTTTCATAATAGGCATCCATGATGCCTTCCTGATCCATCCCCAATGCGTAAAGCAGCGTGGTGACCGGCAGCTTGCGGCGGCGGTCGATGCGGGCAAAGACCACGTCCTTGGCGTCAAATTCAAAGTCGAGCCACGACCCGCGATACGGGATGATCCGGCAGGCGAACAAAAGCTTTCCCGAGGAATGGGTCTTGCCCTTGTCGTGGTCGAAGAAGACGCCGGGCGACCGGTGCATCTGGCTGACGATGACCCGCTCGGTCCCGTTGACGACGAAGGTGCCGTTCGAGGTCATCAGGGGCATGTCGCCCATATAGACGTCCTGTTCCTTGATGTCCTTGACCGACCGGGCCCCAGTGGTTTCGTCGACATCGAATACGATCAGGCGCAGCGTCACCTTGAGGGGTGCGGCATAGGTCATGTCACGGGACTGACATTCGTCCACGTCATACTTGGGTTTTTCCAGCTCATACTTGACGAATTCAAGCACGGCGGTTTCGTTGAAATCCTTGATCGGGAACACCGACTGGAACGTGCCCTGGATGCCTTCATCGTCCAGCGGCTTGTCGCTGTCGCCGGACCGAAGGAACAGGTCGTAGGAGGATTTCTGAACCTCGATCAGGTTCGGCATCTCCAGCACTTCACGGATTTTGCCGAAATAGCGGCGGATGCGTTTCTGGCCAACATAAGCTTGCGCCATGTTTTTCGTCACCTTTCATCATTTCGCTGGCGCACCACCCGTCGGGCCACGGGCGCGCACCGCATGCGAAGCAGACAGATGTGGGTCCTATTCATGCCACCCGTCCCGTAGGGCAACTCCCGAACCCGCATCGCGCCTGGGGAGGGGCTTTCCTGCAAGCCGCTTCCAAGACGCGTCAGGCTGGGACCGAAGGGATTCGGACCCAGCCCTTGTTTCTGGTTGGGGTTGCCCCCGACCGGATTACTTCAGCTCGGCTTTGGCGCCAGCTTCTTCGAACTTCTTCTTCAGAGCTTCGGCGTCAGCCTTGGACACTGCTTCTTTGACCTTGCCACCGGCTTCGGTCAGGTCCTTGGCTTCTTTCAGGCCCAGACCGGTGATTTCGCGCACGACCTTGATCACGTTGATCTTGTTCGGGCCGGCGTCCGTCAGGACGACGTCGAATTCGGTCTGCTCTTCAGCCGGAGCGGCTGCAGCGGCCGGACCAGCAGCCATCATGACGGCGCCACCGGCGGCCGGCTCGATGCCATACTTGTCCTTCAGGATGGTTTTGAGTTCCTGGGCCTGGAGAAGGGTCAGACCAACGATCTCTTCGGCAAGTTTGTTCAGATCAGCCATTTTGTTTTCCGTTCGTTTTAAGATGGGTTCCAACGGCGTGGGGTCAACCACGCGGGACAAAGATCAGGCGGCTGCCTTTTCCTCGATGGTCGACAGGATGCTTGCGATGTTCGAAGCAGGCGCACCAATAGCACCAGCAATGCCCGAGCCCGGAGCCCCGATGCACGACACGATCTGAGCGATAAGCTCTTCGCGCGACGGCATGGAAGCCACGGCCTTGACACCGGCCTGGTCCAGAACCGTGTCGCCCATAGCCCCGCCGATGATGACGAACTTTTCGTTCGTCTTGGCGTAGGCCTCGCAGACCTTGGCCGCAGCCACAGGGTCTTCCGAGAAGGACAACATGGTCATGCCTGAAAGGAGGTCACCCATCTTTGCAGCGGGCTTCCCTTCCAGGGCGATCTTGGCGAGCGTGTTCTTGGCAACGCGTACGGACCCACCAACTTCACGCATCTTCGCGCGCAGGTCCTGCATCTGTGCAACCGTCATCCCGGTGTAGTGGGCAACCACCACAACGCCAGAGCTTTCGAAGATCTGGCCGAGTTCCTCGACCACTTTCTCTTTCTGGGCTCTATCCACAGTTTCACTCCAAGGTTGGGGGTTTCCCCCCGGCTCATGTTTGCCCCCACCGGGGGCGTTCGGGTCCGTTTCAGGTTCCCGAGGCCAAGATCACCGCGAAGGGTGCCTTAAAACTCGATCCCCATCTCAGGCAGGAAGATTAAGGCGTTTGCGCGCCACCCACCGTCTCGGACAGAACCGGGCCGTTTGGCCCGGGTAGTCTCCCGGTTTCCCGGGAATTCGCAGGGTGCGCTAAAGCGCACCTCTGCCTTAGTTCGCGCTCGCCGAGGCGATGTCGACCGACACGCCCGGACCCATCGTCGAGGACAGGGACACCTTCTTGACGTAGGTGCCTTTTGCCCCGGCGGGACGGGCCTTGCTGACGGCATCCACAAAGGCGCGGACGTTTTCGGCCAGCTTGTCTTCGGTGAAGCTGACCTTGCCGATCCCGGCATGGATCACCCCGGCCTTTTCGACCTTGAACTGGACCTCGCCACCCTTGGCAGCTTCGACGGCCGTCTTCACGTCCATCGTCACGGTGCCGACCTTTGGGTTCGGCATCAGGTTGCGCGGCCCAAGGATCTTGCCCAGACGGCCGACCAGCGGCATCAGGTCCGGCGTTGCGATGCAACGGTCAAACTCGATCTTGCCGGACTGAATGGTTTCCATCAGGTCTTCGGCTCCGACGATGTCTGCGCCAGCGGCCTTGGCCTCATCCGCCTTGGCGCCACGGGCGAAGACGGCGACGCGCACGGTCTTGCCGGTGCCGTTCGGCAGTTGGACCACACCGCGGACCATCTGGTCAGCATGACGCGGGTCAACGCCCAGGTTCATCGCGATTTCGATCGTTTCGTCGAACTTGGCCGAGGCCGCGCCCTTGATCAGCTTGACCGCATCTTCAACCGAGATGTTGGCCTTGCCAGCGAAAACTTCGTTCGCCTTGGCGACGCGCTTTGCAACTTTTGCCATGATCTCAGCCCTTCACTTCGATGCCGCAGGATTTCGCCGAACCGAGGATGATCTTCATCGCGGCCTCAACCGAGTTCGCGTTCAGATCTTTCATCTTGGTTTCGGCAATCTTGCGCAGCTGCGCCGTGGTGATGGTGCCCGCCACGTCATGGCCCGGCTTGACAGCGCCCTTGGTGCGGTTGCGCTTGCCGACCGACGGCAGACCAGCAGCCTGCTTGACCAGGAAAGCCGCCGGGGCGGTCTTGAATTCCAGGCTGAAGGACTTGTCCTGATAGTAGGTGATGATCACGGGTGTGGGCGTGCCCGGCGTCACATCGGCGGTCTTCGCGTTGAATTCCTTCACGAAGGCCATGATGTTCAGGCCGCGCTGGCCCAGTGCCGGACCTACCGGCGGGGAGGGGTTCGCTTGACCCGCCTTCACTTGCAGCTTCAGGCTGCCGATAATCTTCTTGGCCATCTGGCCTTCTCCTTTGTCACTGCATCCGGCCCGGAATTGGGGGATGCGGTTTAGTGGTCCGGTCCGTCACGTCCCTTTCGGTCCGCGCTCGCCTCCCACGCGTTCCTCAGATCCCTTTCGAGACCTGAGTGAATTCCAGTTCAACGGGCGTTGCCCGGCCGAAGATCGACACGGTGACCTTCAGGCGGTTGTGCGCCTCATCAACGTCTTCAACCATGCCCGAGAAGCCTTCGAACGGGCCATCGGTCACCTGCACGGTTTCGCCGATGTCGAAGCGGATCAGGTTGCGCGGGGCTTCCAGACCTTCTTCGACCCGGTTCAGGATCGCGTTCACCTCGGCGTCGCGCATCGGCATTGGTTTGCCTTGCGGGCCAAGGAACCCGGTCACCCGGTTGATGGACGAGATCAGGTGATAGCCCCGGTTCGACATTTCCATGTGAACCAGAACATAGCCCGGCATGAAGCGACGTTCCGACGTCACTTTCTTGCCACGGCGCATCTCGATTACCTCTTCGGTCGGGACCAGCACCTCGTCGATCTCTTCGCCAAGACCGGCTTCGGCGACGGCGGTCTTGATCTGCTCGGCGATCTTCTTCTCGAAGTTCGAGAGAACGCTCACCGAATACCAGCGCTTCGCCATCGTCATATTCTTCCTTGCTGCCCGGGGCCTTTTCGGCCCACACTTCTTAACGTCCCGGAACAAAAAACAGCGCGCACCCCGAATCGATGCGCGCCCCTTGTCCCTTTGGTTGGCGTTGGGTTATCCCGTGCCCGCCGTCATTTCAAGGGGGAACCACCGCATCAGCTGCCAATGATGGCCTGAAGCCCGCTTCGGATGCCCAGGTCAACCAGGCTGAAGAAAATCGCGGCCAGAGCGGAGAGAACGAACACCATCAGCGTGGTCAGCAAGACTTCGCGCCGCGAGGGCCAGACGACCTTGGCAACCTCCGAGCGGACCTGCTGCAGAAAGGTGAAGGGGTTCAGGGTGGCCATGGCCGGTCGCTCCCGCGATGAAGGTTTGAGGTCAGATACGGTGGATGGACCGGGAATTCAAGCGGCGCAGTGGGCAGCGAAGTACTGCGGTCTACCGGCGTACTGGAATTTCATTGGCAGGGGCAGCAGGGATCGAACCCGCGACCTACGGTTTTGGAGACCGTCGCTCTACCAGCTGAGCTATACCCCTACGCGGGGCAGGGGTTACGGCAGGGCCAAAGGGAAATCAAGGCCAATTTCGATTTGCACCCTGCGGGCTTCCCTTCCAGTCTGCACCAACCCTGAAGGGGAGAGGTCCCGTGCGGCTGGACGATGTGGATTGGGCGGCCAAGCCCTGGAAAGCGGTCTCGGACGATGACCTTGGGGCCGCGCTTGCGGTCCCGTCGATGCTGACGATGGATGAGGCGCGGCTTTACTATTGGCTCGCGGCGCAGGCGGAAGGCTTCGGGGCGGTGATCGACCTTGGCACCCATCGCGGTGGGTCGGCGGCGCGGCTTCTGGCGGGTCTGGCGGCTGGCTCTAGTCAGGCGCCACTTTATACCTATGACCGATTTGCCACGCCCGAGGTGAGGAGCGACATGCTGACCCAGGTGCAGACCGCCCTTGCCCCCTGGGGTGCGCGCGCGACCTGCGTAAAGGGAGATATCGCCCGGCAGACCTGGAGTGGCGGCGCGGTGGAGGTCTTGTCGGTTGATGCCGCAAAATCCCCCACGACCGCCGACCGGATCGCCGAGGAATTCTTCCCAGCGCTGGAGCCTTTCCGTTCAGTCCTTATCCAGCAGGATTTCCTGCATGCCAAGCAGCCTTGGCTGCCGGTGCAGATGGCGGCGCTGGCCGATTGCTTCCAGTTGGTGGCGCGGGCCGGAAACGTCTGCGCCGTGTTCATCCCAACGGCCAAAGTGACGTCGGACCATCTGAAAGCCGCACGTACGGAAGGTCTGACCGACAAGGCGCTGCTGGCACGGCTGGACGAAGCCGCGCACCGGTTCAGCCCCGCCCTGCCCGCCCAGCGCTTTGCCGACCAGCGTGCCATGGTGCTGGCCAACCCCGGCGTGCGCGACGCCTGGCGAATGAAGCGCTAGGCCCCCTTGCAAGGCGCGTTTGCCGGGCGCAGTTTGGAAAGCGCAACAAAGTCGCCCTGCATCAAATGCGGTGCCGCCATGTCAATCACGTCCAGCGGCCAGTTCCACCAGGCAAAGCGCAGCGGATGCGTCTGCGAGGGATCAAGGGGTATGCAGGAACCTATCGTTGAATCGGTTCGGGGGAACGGTTCAGCGCGTCAGGCCCATCGGTGCCTCCATAAAGTAAGCCATGATAACGCCCGTCGGTAGATAAAGAAAGGCGGGCGCCCCTGTGGAGGAGGTGCGCCCGCCCGGCCCAGCGGCGGAAGGGTTCAGGTTCTGCCGTCGGGTGTACCGGTCAGATCGTGCCCGCCGCCATCTCTTTGGCGATGTGATCCGCCTGGCGGATCGCCAATGCCACAATGGTCAACGTCGGATTCTCTGCTGCCCCCGTAGTGAACTGCGAGCCGTCCGAGATGAAGAGGTTCGCAATGTCATGGGTCTGGCCCCATTTGTTGCAAACGCCATCCTCGGGCCGTTCGGACATCCGGTTGGTGCCAAGGTTGTGGGTCGAGGGGTAAGGCGGGGTCGGGAAGGCACGGGTGGCCCCCACGGCCTCATACATCGCGATGCCTTGCTGGTAGGCGTGGTTGCGCATGGCGATGTCGTTGGGGTGGTCGTCGAAGTGGACGTTCGGAATGGCCAAGCCGAACTGGTCCTTCTGCTCGGGGTGAAGGGTGATCCGGTTGGTCGTCTGCGGCATGTCTTCGCCGACGATCCACATCCCTGCCATATTCTCGTAACTGTCGAGAGCGGTGGTGAAGCTGCGGCCCCAGCCGCCGGGATTGAGGAAGGCCGCCATGAACGGCAAGCCAAGGGCCAGCGTCTCAAGCTCATACCCGCCGACAAAGCCGCGGTCGGGCTTGTGGATCGCCTCGTCCTGCATGATCCCGGCCATCGTCGTGCCGCGCCACATCTTCACCGGCTTGTCGAAGACCGCATAGACCGATCCGGTGACGTGACGCATGTAGTTGCGGCCCACTTGATCGGAGGAGTTTGCAAGGCCGTTCGGGAACATCTCGGAGGCCGAATTCAGCAGGAGGCGCGGCGACTCGATGGTATTTCCGGCAACGCAGACGATGCGTGCCTTCTGGGTCTGCTTCACGCCGTCCTTGTCGAAGTATTCGACCGCCGTGACCTTGCCGCTTTCGTCATGCAGGATCTTGGCCACATGACTGCGGTCGCGCACCTCAAGGTTGCCCGTCGCCTCACCCGCCGGAATATCGGTGTAGGCGGCTGACCATTTCGCCCCCCATTTGCAGCCCTGAAAGCAGAAGCCGGTCTGCTGGCAAGCCAGGCGGCCGTCATAGTCGGCCGAGTTGATCGCCATACGGCCGGTGTGGACCTCGGTGTAGCCAAGCGCCTTGGCGCCTTTCTCGAAGACTAGGTAGTTGTTGTTGCCCGGAAGGCCCGCGCGGTCGCCGGTGCGGGTGACGCCCAGCTTCGTCTCAGCCTTTTCATACCAGGGCGCCATTTCCGCCCCATCGATCGGCCAGTCGAGGAGGTTGGCCCCCTCGACCGCGCCGTAGTTGGACAGCGCCTTCCATTCGTGATCCTGAAAGCGCAAGGAAGCCCCGGCCCAATGCGTGGTCGTGCCACCCACCGCCTTCACGATCCAGGCCGGAAGACCGGAAAAGTCCTTGGCCACCCGCCAGTCGCCGCTGGTTGTGCGGGCATCAAGCCAGGCCAGCTGGCCGAAGCTTTCCCATTCGTCATTGATGTAGTCTTCTGGCAGGTAGCGGCCGCCCGCCTCAAGCGCCACGACCTTAACGCCCTTCTGCGCCAATTCGTTCGCAAGCACCCCGCCACCAGCACCTGTGCCGATGATGACGACCACGCTGTCGTCGTTCAGATCAAACGTTGCCATTGTCGTCCCCCCTCACAGCCAGTAAATGTCGTTGAATCCGCGCTCGATGTAGCCACCCTGAGAGAAGCTTTCCCCCTGGTAGCCAAAGATCGGCCAGACCTCTTTCTGGTTATAAAGCCCGGTCACAAGGCCAGAGCGGACGGTCTGGAAGAAGGGGCCCGTCTCGATGGACTGCAGAACCTTGACGCGGTCCTCTTCCCAACCGGCCGCAAGATAGCTGGCATGGCCCATCGCCTTTGCGGCCGAGTCAAGCTCGGCAATGCCTGCGGCGACCATGTCCTTCCTGTCCTCGGCATCGTAGCCCTTGACGGCCACGGCATAGTATTGGTCCGGCACCTTGTCATGCGGATAAATGTCCCGCGCCATCTGCAGCAGCGTGGCCATCTGCTCGGGGCTGATCACTGCCACCTCAAGCGCCCAGGCGGCGTTCGGTGCCGCGATGAAGCCTGCGCCCGTGATGGCCAGCGTTCCAGCCGCCATCCCGCGTGACAGAAGCTGCCTGCGGGTCAGCCCCCGAAGATCGTGTTTGGTCATGGTAATCCTCCCTGGCTATTGGTCTTGTTTTGGCTCGGGTCGGACGCGTCTCCCTCCTCAGAGATAGCGTCCGCCGCGTTGCAGAACCTCGATCTGATAGCCGTCGGGGTCTGCGATAAAGAAGAAGCGGGCGATGACGCTGCCCGCCGGGGCGAAGTCGATAAGTTTGCGAGGAGCGAGGCCCGCTGCCGTCATCCGGGCGTGTTCGGCGTTCACATCGCCCACGCTGACCGCAAGGTGACCGTAGCCGTCGCCCAAAGCGTAGGGCTCGGTGCGGCCCTTGTTGATGGTCAGCTCGACCTCGAAGCTGCTTTCCGGGTTCGACAGGTAGACCAGCGTGAAGGTTTCGAAATCCAGCCGGTCTGCGACCTTCAGGCCAAAGGCTGTGTTATAGAACGCCAGTGACCGCGCTTCGTCCAAGACGCGGATCATCGAGTGGATTGCCTTCGCCATGCCTTGCCTCACCAATTTTAGATATTGGTAAGGCTAGTGAACCAGTTTCGCGGCCGGGTAGTAGCGGACTACTACAGCCGCATTATTCGGCGGCAAAGCGTTTCGGCTGCGGTACTTGGTCAAGCTCGCCCAAATGAATCGTGCAGGCGCAGCGCAAAAGCGAGGTGAAATTCGACGTCTCGCCCTGTTGCTCCAGCACCTCGGAATGCAGCTTGGACAGGAAGGCGGGCGTCGAGGTCCCGTCCTTTTCCGCCATCTGGTCGACGATGCCCCAGAAGGCGCGCTCCAGCCGGATGCTGGTCGACTGGCCGTTCAGCCGCAAACGGCGGGTGACATATTCATAGCGGGCCGGGTCTTGCCCGGCGAACATCTGACACATCGCTGGCCTCCCCCATCTGGTCAGGAGACCACTGTGGGGGTGGTTGGCCGAATCGTCAAATCAAGCTTGCACGCAGCTAGTGTGCGCGTGCGGGCAGGATGTCGCGGTTCGAACCGTTCCACGATGTGTGAAACACCAGCACCGTGTCGAACACGGACGGCCAGCTTGTCGGCAGGGCCGCGTCTGTGGGCCAGTGACCTGGGTACGGCGTCGCCCCGAAGGGCAGTTCGGCCACCGGTAGCGGGTGGCCGGGCAATGCCGCCGCAAGCGTGGGAAAAAGGCAAGTCTCGGTCTCGACCTGCGGGCGGCGGGTCATCAGGTCCATGTGAACGCCCGAGTCGCTGGCATGGGCAAGCAGGCGGTGCAGGTGACGGACGACGGCCTTCTCGTCGCGGGTCAAAGCGCTGAAGGATGGCGCCGCCGCCCAGTCCGGCCGGGTACCCGCAGTCAAGGTACGGGCCCGTTGCACGCCGTAGGGAAGCAGAAAGTAGACCGTTTCACCCGCCCCGCACAGCGGCTGACCGGACTGCAGCTGACGGCGCCCATCCTCATAGGCCGTGGCAACGTCAGGCTCCTGATGCAGGGCCTCGAAGGCACGTTCACCGTCTTTGCGCTCTTCCATCATCCGGCGCGAAGCATCGGCGCGGATTTCCGCCATCCGCGGCTCTCGCTTATGAGCCTCGCGCCACTTGGTCCGGAATTCTTCGGTCTTTTCCCTGTGTTCGGGATTTATCCGGGGCAGGAGCGCCGCGTAGTCTTCGTCCGTCAGGTCGAAGGCCAGTGCCATGCAACTCAGAAGGGCTTTCTCGTGCCCGGTCAGTCCAGTGATCGAGTCGACACCCGCCCCCTGCATCGCGTCCCGCGCAATGCGGTAGAAGGCAATCAGCGACAGATCAGGCAGCGAGACACCGGCCAGGACGTTCGCCTGGAAGTCGCGCTCAAGCGCGCGGCGGTGCTTGTCCAACGCAACCTCACGCGCCCGCTGGTGGACGCGCACCATGCTGGCCGCGACGATGTCATCGACCGGGATTGCCGTCTCCCGCGGACCGCGCGCGCTGGTCCTTTCCCAACTGATGCCCATGGTCAACGCGATCAGACGCTTCAGAACGTTCATGCGCCGATACCCTCATGCCTGCCATGGTGAAGGCTAGCCAAGGGTTTCCGGCAAAAGCAAGGCCGCCCCAGCGCGGGACGGCCTTTCGCAAGAACGATGGTAGGGTGGGCGAGACCGCCCACCTTACCCTCAGGCGATGATTTTCGAGACGACGCCTGCGCCGACGGTGCGGCCGCCTTCGCGGATGGCGAAGCGCAGTTTTTCTTCCATCGCGATCGGGGCGATCAGTTCCACTACGAACTTCAGGTTGTCGC
>JAAUPC010000423.1 GCA_012036325.1 Paracoccaceae bacterium | reverse complement strand
CCATGCCGCAGGCCTGATCGCCACGCCCGCCGACTTTCCGGCCCTGACCCATGACCCCTACGCCATCGGCATCATCCTGCTATACGTCTGGAAAGAACTGCCGTTTATCACCCTGATCCTTCTCGCCAACCTGCAAAGCATCGACAAGGATCATGAGGCCACCGCCCGCTCGCTTGGGGCCACGCGCTGGCAGGCCTTCCGCTTCGTTCTTCTCCCGATGCTGCTTCCGGGGCTCCTCTCGGCCTCGGCCCTCGTCTTCGCCTTCGCTTTCGGGGCCTACGAAGTACCCCTCGTACTCGGCGCGCATGCCCCGACGACGCTCCCGGTCCTGGCGTGGCGAAGCTTCACCGACACCGATCTTGCCACCCGGCCCGAAGCGATGGCCATGGCCGTGATCATCGCGGTGATCGGTCTCGCCATCCTCCTTCTCTACGCTCGCGCCCTTCGCAGCGGCGGCGGCCATGCACGCTGACCGGCTTAAATCCCTTGCAGCAACTGCACTCGCCGTCGGGCTGATCCTGCCATTCCTGCCGCTGGAAATCTGGTCGGTCGCCCATGGCTGGCGCTTCCCCGACCTTTTGCCCCGCGAGACATCGACCAAAGCCTGGACCTACGCTTTCTCAAGCACCGCAGGAGTTCTGGAAAGCTTCGCCCTCACCACCTTCATCGCGCTCACCACCACCCTCCTGGCAGCCCTCGTCGGCGTCCCCGCAGGGCGCGCACTTGGCCTTTACCGCTTTCGCGGCAAAGGGCTGGTGACCCTCCTCCTCCTGGCCCCCGCGATCTTGCCGGGCCTCGCCATGGTCTTTGGCCTCCACAGCATCTTCCTGCGCCTCGGCCTTAACGGCACGGTGAGCGGGGTCATCCTTGCCCACCTGGTCCCCGTCCTGCCCTACATGACCCTGGTGATGGCCGCCGTCTTCGCAAACTTCGATCCTGCCTTCGAAGATCAGGCCCGTTCGCTTGGAGCCTCGCCGTTTCAGACGTTCCGACATGTCACCCTCCCCGCTATCTCTCCCGGCCTTCTGACCGGGGCACTCTTTTCCTTCCTTGTCTCCTGGTCGCAGTACCTCCTGACCCTCGCCATCGGCGGCGGGCGGGTCCAGACGCTGCCCCTCCTTCTTTTCAGTTTCGCCGCGTCAGGCCGCAATGACGTGACCGGGGCCATAGCCCTTCTCTACATCGTCCCCGGTCTCGTGATCGTTCTCGTCACCGCCCACCAAGTCAGCGGTCGCGGCGCGGCCCTTACCGGTGGCCTGCGGCCATGACTACGCTCACTCTTGCGGGCCTCACCAAAACCTACCCCGGTACGGACCGGCCGGCGCTCGATCGTCTTGACCTTGCCATCGAGAGCGGCTCACTCACCTCGCTGCTCGGCCCATCGGGCTGCGGCAAGACCACCACGATGAAGCTGATCGCCGGTCTCCTTGCGCCTGATGCAGGAGAGATCGTTCTGAACGGCCGCTCGATCCACGGCCTCGTGCCCGAGCGCCGCGGCGTGGCGATGGTCTTGCAGAACCCGCTCCTCTTCCCGCATCTTACCGTCGGCGGAAACATTGGCTTCGGATTGAAGATGCGCGGCCTGTCATCGACCGAGATTGCCCGCCAGGTTGACCCCATGCTTGCCCGCGTTCACCTTGATGGCATGGGTCATCGCCCCCCGACCGCGCTTTCCGGCGGCCAGCAGCAGCGCGCAGCCCTTGCCCGTGCCCTGATCCTGAAGCCGAAGGTTCTTCTCCTGGACGAACCGCTTTCGAACCTGGACGCAGGTCTGCGTGAAGAGATGCAAACCCTCATCCGAACCTTGCAACGCGAAACCGGGATCACCACCCTGGTCGTGACCCACGATCAGGCCGAGGCCGTGGCACTGTCCGATCGGATCGCGCTCCTTTTCGGTGGCAAGCTCGCCCAACACGGGCCGCCCGAGGATTTCTACCGCCGCCCCGCAAGCAAGGCTGTGGCCCGCTTCTTCGGTGGGGTGAACTTCGTACCCGGTCGTTCGCAGGCGGGAACCTTTCAATCCGTCCTCGGCCCCCTCGCTTTGTCCAAGGGACTCGCTGACGGCGACCATCTCCTGACCGTCCGCCCAGAGGCGCTGCGTCTCTCCCCGGGTCCCAACGCGCGGCGCGCGCGCGTTGATGCTGTCGCCTTCCTCGGGACCCAGACTCGCATCGACTTGTCGGTGGCAGGCGTCAACCTGCAAGCGCTGAAAGCGCCGGACGAGGCCGCCACCCTGCGGCCCGGCATGGAAATTGATATCTCCCTGCCCCCCGATGCGCTTTGGCTTTTGCCCTCTGGCGATCACTGATTGCATGTCTTTGGTCGCGCGGGGCAGGATGGGTGGACCCTTCCACGAACGGGACGCGACGACAACCGCGCTGATAGCTGCAGCTCGCAGCGTTAGTCGCCCCGCGAGACCAACAGGACCGCCCTGCCCCGGCCGGCGTGCTTTGCCGCATAAAGCGCCCGATCTGCGGTTGCAAGAAGCTGGGTGGCATCAGGCTTGGACAGGTCGCTTGACCTTACGATGCCAACACTTGCCGAAACGCGGCACGGCTGGCCCTCGAACTCAATCGGTTCGCAGATCCGGGCAATGATCCGTTCGGCAATCGCCTCGGAGGACCAGCGCTTCTGCCTGCATCATCGGCGTGGATTTGGCGCTCTTCGACATGCGGATCCGCGGGGGAACGTGGGGATTGCCATGCGGCCCCGGTGCCCGCAATGAGAAAGACCATGCCGCTGCTGGCCCATCGTGATTTTGGCGGGGAAGGCAAACCGCCGCTCGTGATTCTGCACGGGCTGCTCGGTTCCGCGCGCAACTGGCAGAGCGCCGGACGCGATCTCGCGGCGGATTTTCACGTCTGCGCCCTCGACCTGCGCAACCATGGCGATCGTTCCACGCGCGCGACAGCAACGTGACGGCGTCGGCGATGACGGCCGTCGCGGCGTTGGTCTCGATGAACGACCCGGCGGCGTTGGCGCCGTTGGTGGCGTTGAAGTTCCCCTGCACGTACAACGGATTCTCCGCGGCGATGGTGAGCCCCGGCATC
>JAAUPC010000422.1 GCA_012036325.1 Paracoccaceae bacterium | reverse complement strand
AAGAGGCCCCGGCGGCTGAGCCGGTGGCCGAAGTCGACCCCGGAGCCATTCTTGACGCGGCCACCGGTGAGGTGATCGACCCCGCCGTTGCCGCCGCCGCCGTGGCCGCTGCCGAGGCGGAACTTGCGATCAGCGACAGTGGCGAAATGGTAGACCCGGCTGCAGGCCTTGCCGTCGCCGAACCGATTGACCTTGAGGCCGTCGAACCGGTTGACGCCCCTGTGGTGTCCGAGGCCGAGGTGGAAAGCCTGACCGAACTTCTGACCCTGGACCCGACCTCCGTCAACGCCGAGGCGCTGGTCGCTGCGGCCGCCCTTGCTGCGCCTGCAGCCGAAGGCGAAACCGCCGCTCCGGCCCCGCTTGACCCGGAAACCAGCGCCGATGTCGTCAGCGCGGTGACCGAAACCATCGCTGCGGAAACCGTCCGTACTCGGCCGAGGAATTCGCCGCCGCCCCGGTGGCCCTGTCCGAAGGCAAGAAAAGCGGCCTCTCCAACCTCGAAAAGGCGGGCCTCGTAGTCCTTGGCGCGCTGGTTGTGGGTTCGATCATCAAGTCGAACAACGATGCCCGTGAGGCGCGTGAGGTGGACACCCGCGTCGTCTCGAACACTGGGGACCGCGTGGTGGTGCTGCGCCCCGATGGCACCTATCAGGTGCTGAAGGACGATGACACGGTGATCCGCCGCCCAGGCAACACCGTGCGCACCGAAACTTTCCGCGACGGCTCCACCCGGACCATTGTGGACCGTCCGAACGGCACCCAGCTGGTGACGATCCGCGACGCGACCGGCCGCGTCCTGCGCCGGGCGACCTATGACAGTCAGGGCCGCGAACTGATCCTGATCGACGATCTCGCCCAGGAAGAGGTGGTCGTCGTCAGCGAACTGCCGCGCCCCCGGTCGCGCATCGTGATCTCGTCCAAGGACAACGACACCGCGCTGAAACGCGAACTTGCGGCGCTTGAGGCAGAGACGGCGGGGCGCAAATTCTCGCTGCGCCAGATCCGCGAAATCCCGCAGGTGCGGGCCCTTGCGGCGGTGATCGACACCCAGAACGTGACCTTCGCCAGCGGCTCGGCCGCGATTGCCCCGACCGAAGCGCGCAATCTGGCCGACCTTGGCCGCGTGATGCAGGACCTGCTTGAGGTGAACCCTGATGAGGTCTTCCTTGTGGAAGGCCACACCGATGCCACCGGCAAGGCGGCGCTGAACCTTGCGCTCTCGGACCGTCGTGCGGAATCGGTGGCGCTGGCGCTGACGGAATACTTCGACATCCCCCCGGAAAACATGGTGGTCCAAGGCTATGGCGAGACAGAGCTTCTGATCGACACGCAGGCCAATGAACCCCTGAACCGTCGTGTTGAAGTGCGGGTCATCACCCCCCTGATGCGCAACGCCGTCCTACGTTAAGCCATCACCCCAGCACAAACCCCACGGCCGCCGGATCACCCCGGCGGCCGTGCTCATTTCGGTGGCAAAGCGCTGGCCCGGGACGCATACTCAGGGCTGATGGAGGCCCCGATGACCCGCGCCGCGCATGACATGATCGTTGAGACCGCCCTTGACTGGCACCGCGCTGGCACGGGGGCCGCCCTTGCCACCGTGGTTGAAACTTGGGGCTCGGCCCCGCGTCAGGCGGGCAGCCAGCTGGCCATTTCCGGCACGGGCGACATGGTCGGCTCCGTTTCGGGCGGCTGCGTCGAAGGTGCTGTGGTGACCGAGGCGCTTGCCGCCCTGCAGGACCGCCAACCCCGCCTTCTCACCTACGGTGTCAGTGATGAAACCGCGTTCTCCGTGGGCCTGGCTTGCGGTGGCACCATCCGCATCCTTGTCGAACCCATCGGCGACGGCCCCCACGCCCTGCCCGAACCGCTTCTGGCCCAGCTGACCGAAGCCCGTGCCGCCCCGCGCGCCGTGGCCCTCGGTCACCGACCTTGCCACCTGGACCCGCCACCTTGTGCCCCAGGGCCAGGACCCCACCACCGATGCGCGCCTGCGCAGCGACCGGTCGGGGGTGTGAGGAGGACGGCCGTTTCATCGCCGTCCACAACCCGCCCCTGCGCCTGATCGTGGTCGGCGCGGTCCATATTGCCCAGGCCCTTCTCTCCATGGCGCGGGACTGTGGCTATGCCTGCACCCTGATCGACCCGCGCAGCGCCTTCGGCTCGGCCAGCCGCTTTCCGGGGCAGGTGATCCTTGAGGATTGGCCCGATGATGCGCTGGCCAGCCTTGCCCCCGATAGCCGCACCGCCATCGTCACCCTGACGCATGACCCGAAGCTGGACGATCCCGCCCTGCGCTTTGCGCTGTCTGCCCCGGTCTTCTACATCGGCGCGCTGGGGTCGAAGAAAACCCATGCCAAGCGCCTTGACCGTCTGACCGCCGCCGGTTTCACCCCCGACCAGATCGCCCGCATCCACGCGCCCGTCGGTCTTGACATCGGTGCGCGAACCCCAGCGGAAATCGCCGTGTCGATCCTGGCCCAGATCACCCAGACCTTGCGGACCTGATGCGCTTCGGCCCCGTCCCCTTGGATCAGGCTGAAGGCGCGATCCTGGCCCATTCCGTGCCGCTGCCCGGCACCCGCCTGCGTAAGGGGCTGATCCTGACCGCCGCCGACCTTGCCACCCTTCGCGCTCAGGGATTGACCGAGGTGACAGTGGCCCGCCTTGCCCCGACCGATGTCCATGAAGACGCCGCCGCCCTTGCCGTGGCCCAGGCGATTGTCGCGGCCAATGCCGGGCTGACCCTGCGCCCCGTGGGCACCGGGCGGGTCAACCTGCATGCCACGACGCCCGGCGTGCTGGATGTGCTGGCCGACCGGGTCAACGCCCTGAACGCGGTTGATCCGATGATCACCCTTGCCACCGTTCCCCGTTGGCAGCGCCTGGCAGGCGATGAAATGGCCGCCACCGTCAAGATCATCGCCTACGGGGTCGACGGCGCGGCCCTGACGCAGGCCTGCGCAGCGGGGGCGGGCGCTTTGCGCCTGTGCCCCGCAACCCTGACCACCGCCGCCCTGATCCAGACCACCACGGCGGAAGCAGCGAATACCCCC
>JAAUPC010000022.1 GCA_012036325.1 Paracoccaceae bacterium | reverse complement strand
CCGCGACGCCGCGCGGGCAGAGATGTTGGCGGCCTGCCGTGCACAGCTGGAGACCCACGCCCCCGGGATCAACGCGCTTGTCGAACGGGCTGAACTCCTGATGCCTTATGACATTGAGGCGCGTGACGGCCTGCCCGGCGGGCAGTGGCACGCGGGCGAGCTTAGCGTCGAGCAGATGCTGTTCCTGCGCCTTTGCCGGGCATCGCGCAGTACCGGGGGCCGATCCCTGGTCTGTGGCTGGCATCCGCCGGATGTCACCCTGGTGGTGGGGTCTCTGGCACCCCTGGCTGGAACGCCGCGCTTGCGATGGAGGCCACCGAATGACCGCCCTGCGCCATTTCGAGACCCCGCTCCTGAAGACGCCCTTCCACCCAAGGACCGAGGCCGCGAACAAGCTGTGGTCCTGGGGCAACTGGGGCGGCTATACCACTGTCCTGACCTATGAAGACCTCGCGATGGAACATTCCGCCATCCGCAATACGGCAACGCTTTATGACCTTTGCCCAATGGTGAAATACCGGGTCGAGGGGGCAGAGGCGGCCGATTACCTGAACCGCCTGACGGTCCGGAATGCAGCCAAGCTGTCGGTCGGGGGTGTGCACTACACTGCCTGGGTCAATGATGCGGGGCACCTTCTGGACGACGGCACCCTGTTCCGGCTGGCACCTGACCGCTACCGCTTGTGCTGTCAGGAACGGCATCTGCCCTGGCTTCTGGACTCCTCCCAAGGCTTTGACGTTGTGGTGACAGAAGAGACGGAGGACATCGCGGCGCTGTCGCTGCAGGGCCCGACCTCGGCAGAGATCCTGCGGCGCGCGGGGTTCGCCATTGACAGCTTGAAACCCTTCCGCATGGCCGAGTTTCCGCTTGAATCCGGACGGCTGATGATCTCGCGCACCGGATTCACCGGCGATTTGGGGTATGAGCTTTGGACCACCTCCGACCTTGCCCTGACACTTTGGGACCTGCTGTTTGACGCTGGATCCTTGCACGGCCTGCGCCCCATCGGGTCAGATGCGCTGAATATCGCACGGCTTGAGGCAGGGTTCATCATCACGGACTATGACTTTACCCCAGCCGATACCTGTGTGCGCGAAGATCGGCTGCGCAGCCCGCTGGAGATGGGCCTTGGGTGGCTGATCGACTGGGACAAGGGCCAGTTCACGGGAAAGGCCGCCCTTGCAAGGCAACGTGACCAGGGTCCGAAATGGGCTTTCGTCGGACTGGAGATTGATGGCAACATTCCGGCCGAGGGTGCCATCCTTTACCACGCGCAAAAGCGCGAGGTCGGGGTCATCACCGGGGCGTGTTGGTCGCCGGTTCTGAAGAAGAACATAGCGCTGGCGCAAATTCTGGCGGACCATGCGGCAGGCAGCAATATCTGGGCGGAAATCTATGCCCTTCGTGAGTTGCACTATGAAAAGCTGATGATGCGCGCCCGCGTGGTAGAGCGACCGTTCTTTGCCCCTGCGCGCCGCCGAATCACGCCCCCGGGGAGGTTTTGATGGGACAGACCGACCGCCATCCCCTGTCGCCAAGGCTGAACCATTGTCCGGAAGGCCTGCCGCGCGCCGCTTACATGGACCGGGACTGGTATGACCGCGAAATGGCGAGGGTGTTCGCCCGCCAATGGATCTTGGTCGGGCGGGCGGCTGACCTTCCCGCCGGGACAATGCGGCGCGTATTGCTGGGCGATGCGCAGGTCATCGTTCTGCGCGACAGTGACGGCCATCTGGCCGCCTATCACAACTTCTGCCCACATCGCGGCTCAGAACTTTGCCGGGAGGCAGAAGAGTCTATCGGCAAGTTGATCCGTTGCCCGTACCACTCTTTCGCCTTCGCCACTCAGGATGGGCGGCTGGTGGCAACTGGTCACGCCGTTCCGACCCCGGACTTTGATCCCGCAGCACATGGCCTGCGGCGGGTGGCGATCCGGCTTTGGAACGGGTTTATGTTTCTCAACCGCTCAGACGGGGCCGATCCAATCTGGGCTGATGTCGGACTGCAGACGCTGGACAACTGGCCGATGGAAGGCCTGGTGACCGGCCATCGCTGGGAAACCGATATCGCCTGCAACTGGAAAGCTTTCTGGGAAAATTACTCCGAATGTCTGCACTGTCCCGGAATTCACCCCGAACTTTGCGACATGGTTCCGATTTATGGCCATGGCATCATGGGCGCGTCCGAGGCGCTGGGCTGGACACCAGATGACCCGGCACCCACCAATCTGCGACCCGGCGCGCAAAGCTGGACGCCGGATGGCGCCGCCTGCGGACCACAGTTTCCCGGACTATCACCAGCCGAACGGGAGGCTGGCTACAGCTTTGTCACGCTTTGGCCATCGGCCTATGTGGTCGCGCATGTGGATTATGTCCGGTCGGTGCGGATCATTCCTGTCGGTCCGGAAACCACCAGACTGATCGCCGAATGGCACTTCGCAAAGGACACGCTGGCGCAACCCGGCTTTGACGCCGCCCGCGTCGCCGGTTTTGCCAAGACCGTGATGGCTCAGGACGGTGCCGCCTCAGAAATGAACCAGCGCGGCATGCGCTCACCTGCCTTTTCGGCAGCCCGACTGATGCCCGAGGAATACGAGATCCACCGCTTCCAGCAGTGGGTCCTGCAACAGATGGAGGTGTCATCGTGACACAGCTTCCTTACAAGACCGTCCCGGTGCCCAATGAATGGGACCGCCGCGGCCTTCCTGCCTGGACCTACCGCTCAAAGGCGCTTTTTGCGCTGGAACGCGAAAATGTCTTCCTGTCGCATTGGCAGGTCGTGGGCCATGTCAGCGATGTTCCGAACGCTGGCGACTGGCTGACCTTCGACTTGCTGGGCGAGCGGGCAGTGGTCATGCGGGGGCAGGACGGGGTGGTCCGCGCCTTTCACAACCTGTGCCGCCACCGGGGCGCGCGGGTCGTGGACGGGCCTGCGGGACAATGCAAGGGCGCTATCGTCTGCCCGTTTCACGGCTGGGTCTACAATCTGGACGGCAGCCTGCGTGGCGCCGCCCAGCCCAAGTCGTTTGGTGACATGCAGCGCGAAGAGTTCGGCCTGAAGCCGATCGAAATGGAGACCTTCTTCGGTTTCATCTTCTTGCGTTTCGCGCCCGGCCCACAGCCGCCCGTTGCCACACTCCTCGCCCCGTTTGCGGCCGATTTCGGTTCTTACGGGCTTGAGGGAGTGGAGCCCGTGCCAACAACCGGCTGGGCCAGCGATCTGCCCGTCAACTGGAAGTCGGTCCGCGATGTGGACAACGAAGGCTACCATGTGGCCATGGCGCATCCCGGCCTGCAGGATCTTTATGGCCGCACCTACCGGGACATGTATCTTGACCACGGCCTTTCCATCTCAATCGGCTGGTATGGCGATGTGCCGGGCAAACTGTGGTCAGTTCGCAATTATGCCAAGCTTTCTCTTCCCCGGACGGACCTGCCGCCCCATCTGCAGCGGGCCTGGACCTACTATGGGCTTTTTCCCAACCAGGTCTTTTCCGTTACGCCCGAAGGGGTGCAATTCTACCATGACATCCCGCTGGACGAAGGTTCGACGCGCCTGACTGGCCGGTCTTACCGCTGGCCGAACGAGACGCGGGCACAGCGGTTGGCGCGGTATCTGGCTTACCGGATTGACCGGGATACATCGGTTGAGGATCGACAACTGTCGATCTGGTCCAACGAGTCGATGAAGTCGGACGCGTTCGAGGGCTTTCATCTGTCGGACCTCGAATACGGCCTGCGCCGCCACCATGACGCGCTGCGCCGCATTTTGCCGGTCATGGAACTGGCAACAGCCCCGCCTGAAGACCAGATGGCGGCCTTCAACAGTGAAAAAAGATTGCCAGACCAGATGCCAGGCGTAAGCTGACTGAAAAATCAACCAGCCAATCAAGGCCTAACACCACCGGGGAGACTGCCATGAGACTGAACCGTCGCCAGGCCCTGATCGGGGCCACCGCCACACTTGCAGCCCCTTGGGTGCGCCCGGCAAGGGCGCAGGCTGGAAGCGTGAACATCTACAATTGGGCGGATTATATCGGCGAGACGACGCTGGCCGACTTTTCTTCGGAAACCGGGATCGAGGTGGTCTACGATCTATACGCCAGCGCCGAGGAGATGCAGGCAAAACTGCTGGCGGGCTCGACAGGCTATGATGTGGTGCTGCACTCGGGCCAGGGCCTGCCGCGTTCGATTGAAGCGGGGGTTTTGCAGAAGCTGGACCGTTCGAAGCTGACCCTGTGGGGCAATCTTGATCCCGACATCCTGAACACCTTTGCGCTTTACGATCCGAACTATGACTACAATGTCCCGTACATGTGGGGCTCGGTCGGGATGACCTTCAACATCGACATGGTGAAGGAACGTATTCCTGATGCCGATCTGGAATCCCTTGACCTGCTGCTGAAGCCCGAATTTGCCTCGCTTCTGGCCGATTGCGGCATTTCGCTTTTGGATAGCCCGAACGACATCGGATACATGATCCTCAGCTACCTCGGGATTGACCCGAACACCGCAGGCCCTGCCGAATGGGCCAGGATGGTCGAGGCGGTAAAGCCTGTCCGCGACTACATCGCGACCTTCGACAATGCGAATTACCTGACCGCCATCCCGAATGGTGAACTGTGCATGGTCAACAACTGGTCGGGTGACTACGGCGTTGCCAAGGCCCGCGCTGCTGAAGCCGGGATCGAGATGAACCTGGGCTACTTCTTGCCCAAGACCGGGTCACCGGCCTGGTACGATGTCTGGGCCATGCCCGTAGATGCCGCGAATGTCGAGAATGGGCACACTTTCCTGAACTACATGCTGCGCCCAGAGGTGATCGCTGCCTGCACGAATTTCACCGGCTATGGCAACGTCAACAAGGCGTCGAAGCCGTTCGTCGACCCTGCAATTCTGGCCGACCCGGCTGTTTATCCGGATGCTGACGCGATTTCCCGGCTTTACACCCCCTTGCCCCAGACAATCGAACAGGAAACCGACATGAACCGGGCTTGGACCGAGATCAAGACTGGCGGGTGACAGCATGGCCGCCCAGGACGACGCACCGTTCCTGCGGATCGAAGGGGTATCGAAAAGCTTCGGCACCTTTGAAGCCGTCAAGAATGTCAGCCTGACCGTCGGCAAAGGTGAGATCTTTTCGCTCCTCGGGGGCTCGGGGTGCGGCAAGACAACTCTTTTGCGCATGCTCGCCGGGTTCGAGACGCCTACCAAGGGCCGCATCTTTCTGGATGGGCACGACATGGCCGCTGTCCCGCCCTGGGAACGACCGGTCCACATGATGTTTCAGTCCTATGCGATTTTCCCGCACATGACGGTCGAGGCGAATGTCGGCTATGGGCTGAAGCATGAGGTTGGCCTGTCCAAGGCGGATCGCGCCGCCCGGGTGGCTGCGATGCTGGATCTGGTTCAGTTAAGCCCCTTCGCCAAGCGCAAGCCCCATCAGATATCCGGTGGACAGCGGCAGCGGGTGGCTTTGGCGCGCGCCTTGGCCCGCCAGCCAAAACTGCTGTTGCTGGACGAACCCCTTGCAGCGCTTGACAAGAAACTGCGCGAACACACCCAGTTTGAACTGATGAGCATTCAGGAACGCACTGGCGTCACCTTCATTGTGGTCACCCATGACCAGGAAGAGGCGATGACCCTCTCAGACCGCATCGCCGTCATGGACAAGGGCGAGGTCCGGCAAGTTGGCACCCCAACCGAGGTTTATGAATCCCCGTCCAGCCGCTTTGTCGCCGGGTTCATCGGGTCGGTGAACAGTTTTGAAGCGACTGTCGTCGGGCGTGAAGCGTCGCATCTGCGGCTGGATGTTCCAGCCTTGGGCGGTGAAGTTCTCACCCGCGACATGCCTGGGTTGGTCGCGGGCCAGAATGTCTCGCTGGCTGTGCGACCGGAAAAGCTGCGGATCACCAAAGACCGTCCGGAGGGGCCCAATTGCCTGGCTGGCCATGTCAAGGACCTTGCCTATTTCGGGAAGGACAGCCTTTACCGGATCGCCCTTCCGGGGGCGCTGGTGCAGGCCCATGCGGTGAATGCCCGGCGGGGCGACGAAGGGGCGCGGATCGCTGATTGGGACGATGCGGTCTGGGTCAGTTTCGACCCGTCTTCCGCCATCGTGCTGGTGGACTAGGCCATGTCCAGGGGCAGGTTCGCACGCTGGTTCGACATGCGGGGCTGGACCCTCCTCTTGATCGGCGCGCCTTATGTCTGGTTGGTTATCCTGTTCCTTCTGCCCTTCCTGATCGTTGTCGCGATGAGCGTGGCAACCAACACCCCAACCGCCCCGCCGTTTTCCTACGGTGGTGACCATCCTTGGATCAATCTGGAGCCCTTTAGCCGGGTCCTGACGGACGGTCTTTATCTTCGGGCCTTCCTGACATCGATAATGAACGCATTTGTGGCGATGGTCCTGTGCCTGTTGATTGGCTATCCCATGGCGCTTGGGCTGACGCGCGTGTCGAAAAGCTGGCGGACCATTCTTCTGATGCTGGTCATCCTGCCGTTCTGGACCTCATTCCTGCTGCGGGTTTACGCGTGGATGGGCCTGATGGGGAAGAACTCCTGGTTCAACGGCCTTTTGACTGATTTCTGGAATTTCCTTGTACCACTTGACTGGGCGATCCGGTCAGTTCCGATGATGCACACGAACTTCGCGGTCGTTCTGGTGATGGTCTACACCTACCTTCCGTTCATGATCCTACCGCTCTACGCCAGCCTTGAACGGCTTGATCCCACTCTGGACGAAGCCGCCATGGATCTTGGCAGCCGACCTTACCAGGTCTTTCTAGACGTGACCTTGCCGCAATCGATCCCCGGGATCATCGCGGGCGGCATGCTCGTCTTCATCCCGGCGGCCGGGGAACTGGTCATTCCGTCGCTGGTCGGCAATGCCTCGCAGCCGATGATCGGAAAGATCATCCAGGACGAATTCGGCCAAGCGCGCGACTGGCCCATGGCCTCGGCGGTGGCAGTGGCCCTGCTGGTGCTGATGGTGGTGCCGACGATGATCTACAGCCGCTATCAGGCCAAGGCGGAGGGCGCGAAATGAAGCGGAGCCCGGTCTTTCTGGTCAGCATCCTTTGTTTTGGCTTTGCGTTCCTCTACATTCCGATCCTGTCGATGATCGTCTACAGCTTCAACGCTTCGCGCCTTGCAACGGTATGGGGCGGGTTCTCGACAAAATGGTATGTGTCGCTCATGTCGAACGAGGCTGTGATCAAGGCCTTGGTCCTGTCTGTGCAGATTGCGGTGGTGTCGGCCACCATCGCCACCATTCTGGGGACCATGGCCGGGATCACCCTTGCCCGCTTTACCAAGTTCCGCGGTCGAACGCTGTTTTCCGGCCTCGTCACTGCGCCCCTGATCATGCCTGAGGTGATCACCGGCATTTCGATGCTCATCTTCTTCATCCTGATGGCCGACTGGATTGGCTGGCCCGGCCAGCGTGGCTTTACCACCATCACCTTGGCCCATATCACCTTTTGCATGATCTTTGTGACCACGGTCGTCAGTGCGCGCATGGTGCAAACCGACCGGGCCATTGAAGAAGCTGCGATGGATCTGGGCAGCCGCCCCTGGCAAGTGATGTTTGACATCACCCTTCCGGTGATCTCGCCTGCAATCATCTCTGGCTGGTTGCTGGCTTTTACCATCAGCCTTGATGATGTGGTCATCAGCTCGTTCGTGACGGGACCGGGGTCCACCACATTGCCCCTTCTGGTCTGGTCCAAGGTCAGACTTGGCGTGACACCGGACATCAACGCGCTTGCGACGCTGATGATCGTCACGGTTGGGATTGGAGTGGCCGCTGCGGGGATCATCTTGCACCGAAGCGAAAAGCGCCGCCTGGCCGAAGAGCGGCTGGCCTTCCGCAACAATGACTGATCCCTCGCTTTTCCTTCATACGCCGTTGGGGCAGGCGGGGTCGGGCCGGGTCCGCTATGGGGCGGCGTGGCCCTTTGGCGCGATCGGCAGGATCAGCGCCGAGGTGCTGGAAGTCTACCGCATCGCCGCCGCACATGATGCGCGCGACCCCCGGGCAGACCTGCGCGAACGCGGCCTGCCGGTGCCGGACCTGGCCGCGATGCCTGATCCCCTGCGCAGGCTTTACGACGCTGCACGCCAGTATCTTTTGACGCTTGACCACCCGGGGGCAGCCGAGGTGCGGGCCGGGCTGCCGGTTGATCCGGGGCCATTGCAAGCGCAGGAAGCGGGGTCGAATGCAGTGGCAGACCGCTGGCTTGGCCCGGCGGTTGGGGTGGCAGGATCGGACCAGCCTGATCTTTGTGCTGCCATCCTGGCAGCGGCGGACGGGCTGCGCTGGGTCACTTATGACGCCTATCCCCGGGATGCGATTGGGGACGCTTTCGCCAATGGCCATGCCTTCGCCTCGATCCTTGGCGAAGATGCCCCCTTTGCGGCGCGGGATTTCGACCTTGGCCTTTTCCTGATCGCGCCCGGCACCCTTTACCGCGATCACTGCCATGCCGCGCCCGAACTTTATGCCCCCCTGACCGGCCCCCATGGCTGGCGCTTTGGGCCAGGGGGACCGCTGACCGTCAAGCCTGCACATGCCCCGATCTGGAACCCACCCTACCAGCCGCATCTGACCAAGGTTGGTCCGGTGCCGTTCCTGTGCCTTTTTGTCTGGACACGCGATGTCAACCTTCCGGCCCGTGTGTTGCCCGCCGATGATTGGCCCGCGCTGGAAGGGATAAGCCTTGAGTGACACCCTGATCCACAACGCCCGGATCCACACGATGGACCTGACGACACCTTTCGCCACCTGGATGTTACTTCGGGGCGAGCGGATCGTGGCACTGGGGCAGGGGCCCGCGCCTGATGCTGATCAAAAGATTGATGCCGGTGGGCGACTGGTCCTGCCTGGCTTTCAGGACGCGCATGTCCATCTTTTGTCGGGCGGGCTCGATCTGGCGACCGCCGCCCAGCTTTACGATGTGGTGACCGAGGCCGGGCTTCTTGACACCTTGGCGGCCCATGCCCGCGCCAAGCGAAACATGCCGATCGTGCTTGGGTCAGGCTGGCAGCCCGGTCTTTTCGGCGATCACAACCTTACTGCCGCTGTCCTTGACCGCGCCGTAAGCGACCGGCCGGTCGTGGTTTATGACAGCTCATTCCACAACGCCTGCCTGAACAGCCGCGCGCTTGCGATGGCGGGGGTGCAGGATATGCCCGACCCGCCAAACGGCCATATCGTGCGGGACCGAAATGGCCGCGCGACGGGCATGCTTCATGAGGAAGTGATCCCGCTGGTCGTCGCCCGACTGCCTGACCTGACCGACGCGGACTGGCAGGCTGGTCTTCGCGCAGCCATGGACCATGCCAACCGGCTTGGGATCACGGGTGTCCTTGACCCAAGGGTGACTGAGACGGAGGCGCGGATCTATGGGCAAGCGGGGGCAGACGGCACATTGACCCTGCGTGTGGCAGGTGCCGCGCTGGTGACAGAGGCTGATACACCCGATAGCGCCGTTGCCCGGTTGACCGCTTTGCGCAAGGCGCACCCCGGTCCGGACTTTCATGTGCATTCAGCCAAGATCTTCATGGACGGCGTCTTTGAAAACCGCACTGCGGCGACCTTGCGACCCTATGCAGATGCGGGCGGTGGCACGCCCCCCTGCATGTTCAGTGCCAGTCAGACCTTGGCGCTTTACCCCGCGCTTGATGCCGCCCGTTTTGCGATCCACACCCATGTCATCGGTGATGCCGCCGCCCGTCGCGCGCTTGAGGGGCTGGAAGCCGCCCGCGCTGCCAATGGCCCTTGGCCAGCCCAGCATCAGCTGGCGCATCTGCAACTTCTGGACCCTGACGATTTCAAGCGACTTCAAGGCCTTGCCACCGCGAATATCCAACCCCTTTGGGCGCGGTTTGATCCGGTGGTCCCGGATATCGCGCTCGACATGATCGGCGACCGGCGCTGGCCTGACGTCTACGCCTTCCGTTGCATGCTGGATGCAGGGGCGGAGTGGTGCCTGTCTTCGGACTGGGCGGTCAGTACGCTGAACCCGTTCGAGATCATCGAAACCGCGATCACCCGTCAGGCCCGACGCGCCGAAGGCCCACGGCCACCGTTCTTTGCGGATCAGGCGCTGACCATTGCCGAATGCGTGCAAGGCTACACGCTCAACGCCGCCCGTGCCTGTTGGCGTGACCATTACACCGGCATGCTGCGGCCCGGCTTTTCCGCCGATCTGGTGGTTCTGGATCGCGACATCTTCCAATGCCCGCCGGATGAGTTTTCGGACACGCGCGTTCTTTCCACTTACTTCAAGGGCCGTGCCGTCTGGCAAGCCGAGACCTTAGCCACCAGTCCCTGACGTCGGGGGCTGATAAAGAAACGGAGGCCGCATGATGAGTGAGGATCACTATCCGCCCCGCATGATCGCAATGCTTGAGGCTGTCTGGGGTGAAGGGTTCCTGTCCCCCGGTGGACCGGAAGAAGTGGCACGGATCATCGGCAGTCATGACATTTCCGGCAAAGCGGTGCTGGACATCGGCTGCGGGGCAGGGGGGATCGACATCACCCTGGTGCGGGACCATGGCGCGGGCCATGTCTGCGGGATGACGTCGAAGATCCGGTCCTCACCCATGCCCGCGCCCTTGTGGATCGTGCGGGCCTGACGCATCGGATTGGCCTTGTCAAAGTGGCTCCGGGCCCGTTGCCCTTTCCGCCCGGAACGTTTGATGTCGTCTTCTCCAAGGACTCCATCGTTCACATCCCCGACAAGCATGCCCTGATGGCCGAGGTCTTTCGCGTGCTGAAGCCTGGTGGCCAATTCCTGGCGTCTGACTGGCTGATCGGCACGGAAACCGTAGGCCCCTTGATGGCAGACTATATTGCTGCCGAGGGCCTTGATTTCGGCATGGCCACGCCGCAGCGCTATATGGAGGCGATGACAACGGCCGGATTTGTAGACTGCACGACCACGTCGCGCAACGAATGGTACCGCAGTCGTGCGCGAGAAGAGCTGGAACGTCTGAAAGGTGCAGCCGGAGCCGCCGTCGCGAAAATAGTAGGGCAGCCCTTTGTCGAACAGAACATCGCGATCTGGTCCCGGATGATCCCCGTGCTGGACAGTGGGGAACACTGCCCGACGCATCTGAAAGCGCATCGCCCGGCGTGATGATCGACATGACGTCGCCCGCCTTCGGATTGGTGTGATGTTTTATCTTGACGCTACTGGCTGCCCGCAAATACGCTGAATGAATACTCAGTCAAAATAGGCTTTCATATCGCAAAAGGCAGCTAGTCCCAAACGCGTCGGGTGAGCGATCAGCCAGTCAACAGAAGAAGGGAAAGTGGAATGCATCGACACGTGCTCCCTCGGGCTCTGGCCCTTGCCATCCCAAGCCTGTTGCCCGCAGCCGCCCAGGCGGCTGAAGTAAGCCTGTCCTTCGGCGCGACCATTGCCTCTGAATATGTCTCCTCCGGCATCCGGTATTCTGATGGCGTGACAGTGCAGCCTTATGCCGAGCTGGGCTTTGGCGGGCTTTATGCCGGGGCCTACATCTCGAACCTTGATGCTGACCTGACCGGAGCAAACCGCGAAACCGGCCTTTCGCTTGGCTATCGGGGCGAAGCGGGAAGTTTCTCTTATGACGTCTCATTGAACTACTACCTTTACAACGAGGCGTTCGAAGACTTTCCGGTCGAAGACTACGCAGAAGCGGTTGCCAGCGGCACCGCTGCCGTGTCCGACACGCTTTATGTCACGGGCGAGGTGGGTGTGGCGCCAGAGTTTGACCAGACCAACCTGTCGCTGCGCCTTGACTACTACACCGCAGTTGAGGGGCTGGCGCTGGATGCGACTCTTGGGCGGCTTGAGGCAGATTATGGCGCTTGGAGCTATTGGTCACTTGGGGCGACCTATCAGCTGAATGACAACATTGGCCTTGGTCTGGCCTACCACGATTCCAACGTTGATGCGGACCTTGGCCTTCTGAACACCGACGGCCTGTTTGTCGCATCCCTGACCTTTGACCTCGGGCTGCCGTAAGCCTCTGCCCTCCCTCACCTTTTGTCTTCCCTGACCGCTGTTTCCTTTCAAGAAATGGAGCGACAGAAATGGACGTCATCGGCCAGCTTCACGCCGTCAGAAGCGGCAAGCTTGACCGCAGGGCCTTCAACCGGTCGCTGCTGGCCCTTGGGATCAGCACTGCGATGGTGCCACTTGTCCCGCGCCGCGCGCTGGCCGCACCCGAACCCATGCGACCTATTTCACCTGGGGTGGCTTCGACATTCCCGACTATTTTGACGAATATGTTGCCAAGCGGGGAGAGTTGCCGAACTTCGCCACCTTCGGCTCGGTCGAAGAGGCTTTCAACAAACTGTCCTCGGGGTTTGTGGCCGACCTTGCCCATCCGTGTTTGTCTGATGTTCCGCGCTGGTCCAGCACGGGCATGTTCCAGCCGGTCGATACCACGCGACTGTCGAACTGGGCTGACATGATCCCAGAGCTTTGGGATGTGCCTTACAACGTCAAGGATGGCAAACCCTGGCTGATCCCTTTCGAATGGGGTCAGACCTCGATCGCCTACCGGACGGACCTTTTTGAGCTACAAGCCGACGAAAGTTGGGACATGCTTTGGGACGCGCGCTATTCTGGGCGGCTGGGCTGCCTTGGGGCGGGCGGCGATGTGTGGTGGTGTGCCGCCATCAAGGCCGGCGTGCCCTTTGACCAGATCCACACCGACGAAGCGTTTGACAAGATCAGCGCCGTTCTGCGCGAACAGCGGCCCCTGGTCCGGATGTATACCGACGACACCACGTCGCTGGATACCGCGCTGGCCGCGGGCGAGATCGTGGCCTCCATGGCCTGGAACAGCTCAGTCGTGACGCTGTCGGAGCAAGGAGTGCCGGTCAAATTCGCCCGGCCGAAAGAGGGAGCGCTGACCTGGGTCTGCGGGATGATGCTGCACGCCGAAGCGCCCAATCTGGACAGCGCCTATGACGTGCTGGATTCCCTCATCAGTGAAAAGGCCGCGATCTTCAACATGCGCGATTACGGCTATGGCGGGGTGAACCGCAAAGCCTGTGCCCAGTTCACGGATGAAGAACTGGCCGTCCTCGGCCTGTCGCGCAACCCGGTCGATGTGCTGCAAGCCGGACACTTCGGCATTCCCCAGGCGCCGGAATGGGATCAGCGGATGACCCAGACCTGGGAACAAATCAAGCTGGGGTTCTAGGCACAATGGACCGCGACCAGACCGGCCAAATCGAATGACGGCCATGCCCCTGACACAGCGGCCCGCCTCCGCCTTGTCACGCTTTCTGCACCGCCATGAGGCCTGGCGCGGCTGGTTGCTTCTGGCCCCGGCATTTTGTCTCATGCTGGTGGCGATCCTGTTTCAGCTTGGATCGACCCTCGCAATGAGCACCTGGTCGCTGGATGGCTATTCGGTGGACCGTACCCCGACCCTCGGGAACTACTCAGCGATGCTGGGGCAACCGATGTTCAGCGCGCTGATCGGCCGGTCGCTGGTGGTGGCCACCTTCGCGACAGTGGTTACCGTCGCATTGTGCTATCCCATGGCCTATTTCGTTGCGTTTCATGTCCATCGCCACAAAGCATTATGGCTTATTCTGCTGACGTTGCCGTTCTGGACCAGCTACCTGCTGCGCGTCTTCGCCTGGAAGGTGGTCTTGGGTTATGAAGGCGTGCTGAACACAGCCCTGATCGGCCTTGGCATCGTGCAAGAACCGCTTGCGGCGCTCCTTTACAGCCAGACCGCGGTGACGCTGGTGTTGGCCCATTCCTGGGCGGCCTTCGCGATCCTGCCGACCTATGTCAGCCTGGAAAAGATTGACCGCAGCTGCATTGAGGCCGCCGCAGACTTGGGTGACGGCCCGATGCGCCGGTTTTGGCGGATCACGTTCCCCCTGTCGTTGCCGGGCGTTGTGGCAGCTTTCTTCATGATGTTCGGACCGATGGACAACTGGCCCGCCGGAGCGACGCTGTCGGTAGTGATGATTGTCACGATCGGTCTTGCCGGGCTAGCCTTCCTTGCCGTCGGTAGGCTGGTGGGGCGATAAGGCCATGGCGCGCTATACCGGGTTTCATCGACCGAACCGTCCCCTCGCGCTCTACGCAGGTGCCTTTGCGGTCTTTCTCTACCTGCCTATCCTGTTCATCCCGCTCTTTTCCTTCAACGCCGGCGTCTATGTGAAATTCCCGCTCGAAGGCTTCACGCTGGCCTGGTACGCCGACCTTTTCCAGCGTGAGCCTTTGCAACGCGCGTTCTGGAACAGCGTCCAGGTTGCCGCCGTGGTCAGCATTTCATCTACCGTCCTTGCCGTTCCGGCTGCCATGGCCATTGCGCGCTACCGGATGCCCGGCAAGCGCGCGGCGGTCAGTTTCATCATGCTGCCGCTAGTCCTGCCCGGGCTGATCCTTGGTGTAGCACTCCTGACACTTCTGAACGGCCTTGGCGTGCGGCTGTCCCTCGTCACGGTCGCGCTGGGACATATGGTGATCTGCCTGCCTTATGCGATCAGCGTCCTCTTGCCGCGCTTCATCGGCTTCAGCCGGTCGCTGGAAGAAGCCTCAGCAGATCTTTGCGAAAGCACGTGGTGGACATTCTTGCGCGTGACCCTGCCGTGCAACATGCCAGGTGTGCTCGCCTGCCTTCTGATGACGTTTACCATCTCGTTCGACGAGTTTTTCATGGCCTTCTTCCTGAGTGGGACCGAGCCAACCCTGCCGATGGACATCTGGAGCCAGCTGCGGTTTCCACAGGATTTCCCCTCGCTTTTGGCACTGTCGACGCTGATCCTGGTGACGAGCTTTCTCATGGTTTTCGCCAGCCTCAAGCTGGGGCGCATCGGGCTGGTTCAGGCCAAGGAGGTACGATGATCAGTCTGCGAAGTGTCTGCAAAAGCTTTGGTCGCATGCAGGCGGTCAACGATGTCTTGCTTGAAATCGCGGCGGGCGAGTTCTTTTCGCTTCTGGGGGCCTCGGGGTCGGGCAAGACCACGCTGTTGCGGATGATCGCTGGGTTCGAGGCGGTGACCTCAGGCCAGATCCTGATTGACGGTCAGCCGATGCAAGATACCCCACCGCATCTGCGCCCCATCAACATGGTGTTCCAGAACTACGCCATCTTCCCGCACCTGACCGTGCGCGACAACATCGCTTACGGTTTGCGGCGGCTTGGCACGCCAAAGGCCGAACAGGCCCGGATGGTCGACGCGATGCTGGAGCTGATCGCCTTGCCTGGCTATGGCGACCGGCGGGCGCATCAGCTTTCAGGCGGGCAGATGCAGCGGGTGGCGCTGGCGCGGGCGTTGATCCTGAAACCGAAGCTCCTTCTGCTGGATGAACCTTTGGGGGCATTGGACAAGCATCTGCGCGAGCAAATGCAGATGGAACTGCGCAGCTTGCAGCGGCAACTTGGGATCACCTTTGTTCTGGTCACCCACGACCAGGAAGAAGCACTGACCCTGTCGGACCGGGTCGCGGTCATGGCAAACGGCCAGGTGACCCAGGTCGACACGCCTTCGGGCCTCTATGACCGGTCAAGGACCCGGCAAGTTGCGGCCTTTGTCGGCACGATGAACGTCTTCGACGCGACGGTCCGCACCGATGGTTCTGCGCGGATCGCCGATGTTGCAGGCCTTGGCGTTATGGCGTTGAATGGATGCAGTCAGGGCCGCGCCAATGGCGAGCGGGTGCTGGTCGCCCTAAGGCCAGAAGGGCTGGGCCTGTCGCGGACCAAACCGGCTGGGCCTGCCCATGCTGTTGCCGGGCAGCTTCAGGCGCGCCAGTATCTTGGCAGACGTCAGCTCCTCCATGTTAAGGTGGCGGGGCGCGCAGCACCGGTGACGGTGGCCACCGCAGCCGCCCGTGGGGAAGATCCCTGGTCCGGGGATGAGGGCAGCCCGGTTTGGCTGACCTGGGCACCCGACGCGGTGTCCATCCTCGACCCGACTTGATGTGTGACTACGTGTTTGAGGATTGACCATGAAAGCAGATGATCTTGCGCAACTCGGCCCCCGACCAACCCGTCGCGCCCTCGCCAAGGCAGAACGGCGACTTGCGCTGATTGACGCGACGATCACGTCAATCGCCACCTATGGGCTCTCCGGCACCACAATCGCCAAGGTGACCGAAATCGCCGGAACCTCAATCGGGCTCGCGAATTTCCATTTTGCAAACAAGGAGCTTCTTCTTGAAGGCGTCCTGCAGCACCTTGCAGAAACCGAGCGCAAGCTGTGGCAAGATCGCATTGCCGATGTCACCCAAAGCCCGGCCGAGCGGTTGGTTGCCCTTCTGGATGCGCGCTTTGACCCCCGCAGTTGCAACCCCCGCACGCTTGCCGTGTGGTTCGCTTTCTGGGGTGATGCCAGCGCCCGCGCGATCTATCGCCGTGTGGTTGAGGCAACGGACGATGCCCGCCTTGCCGTCACGGTCGCCTTGATCGATGAGATCGGGCAGGGGGACGCACCGGCGCGCGATGCCATGCAAACCGCCCTTGGGCTTGAAGCCTTTTATGATGGGCTGTGGCTGAACCACTTGCTTTATCCCGAAGATTTCCGGCGACTGCATTGCCGCCAGCGGGCCATCGAACATCTTGCCGCCCTGTTCCCCACCCATTTCTCAGGTGTGCAGACTGTTGCCCCGCGCGCCCCGGGCAGCCAGGAAAGGACTTGACCCATGGCTCTGATCCAGACCCGCGATCCGCGCTATGACATTCTGTTCGAACCGGTCAGCCTTGGCCCGGTCACGGCGAAGAACCGTTTCTATCAGGTTCCGCATTGCACCGGCATGGGCTGGGTTCGCCCCCGCACCGTTGCCGAAATGCGCGGGGTCAAGGCCGAGGGTGGCTGGGGCGTCGTCAACACAGAATACTGTTCGATCCACCCGGCGTCGGATGACCAGATGCATATCTCGGCCACGATCTGGGACGACAAGGATGTGCGTAATCACAGGCTGATGACTGACAAGGTCCATGCCCATGGTGCCTTGGCGGGATGTGAGCTGTGGTTTTCAGGCTCGCGCAGCGCCAACCTGGCCTCGCGTCTGGTGTCAATGGACGTGGCAAGCCGCCCGAATGGTGTGGGCCACCCGTTCCAGTCCCGTGCCATGGACAAGGAAGACATCCGCACCTTCCGCCGCTGGCACCGAAATGCGGCCATCCGTGCCCGGGATGCGGGCTTTGATATCGTCTATGTCTATGCAACCCATGGCTATCTTCTGTCGCACTTCCTTGACCCGGAAACCAATACCCGGACCGATGAATATGGCGGCTCGCTGGAAAACCGCACCCGTCTGATCCGCGAACTGATCGCCGAGACGAAGGACGCTGTTGGCGATCGTTGCGCTGTCGCCGTCCGCTTCGCCGCAGACGCCGAAGTGGGTGAAGACGGGCAACCTATCCTTGGCGAACGGCAGGACATGTTCGCCTCAATGGCAGACATGCCTGATCTTTGGGATATCAACATCGCCGACTATTCGCTGGAAATGGGCGCGTCGCGTTTTGTCAAGGAAGCGGCGCTGAAGCCCTATATGCATTGGGTCAAGTCGGTGACGACCAAGCCCGTGGTGACCGTCGGGCGCTTCACGTCGCCTGACACGATGGCGGCTTGGGTCAAGTCGGGCCTGACTGATCTGATCGGGGCCGCGCGGCCGTCGATCGCAGATCCCTTCATCCCGAGAAAGATCGAAGAGGGCCGCGTTGAGGACATCCGCGAATGCATCGGCTGCAACGTCTGCTACTCGGGTGACAGCCTGGCCCTGCCGATCCGCTGCACCCAGAACCCCACCATGGGCGAGGAATGGCGGCGCGGCTGGCATCCCGAGCACATTGCCAAAACCAGGGCGGCAAAGAAGATCCTGATCGTCGGTGCCGGCCCTGCCGGCCTTGAAGCAGCCCTCACCTGTGCGCGGCAGGGTCACGATGTGCATCTCGCCGAAGCGGACGACGGT
>JAAUPC010000021.1 GCA_012036325.1 Paracoccaceae bacterium | reverse complement strand
GCCCCGAACTCCTCGACCCACGCGATGTACCGCGCCGCCGCCCGGGCAGCCCGCTTGGCCGGATCGCCCTTCTCCACGCCGTCGCGCATATCGAACTGAACGCGGTTGACCTTCACTGGGACATCATCGCCCGCTTCACCCACCACCCAATGCCGATGGGGTTCTACGACGACTGGGTCAAGGCCGCCGATGAAGAGGCCAAGCATTTCAACCTGATGGCCGATTGTCTTGAAGCGCTTGGCAGCCACTATGGCGCGATGCCCGCCCATGCCGGCATGTGGCGCGCCGCCGAAGACACCGCAGGCGATCTGCACAGCCGCCTTGCCGTCGTGCCCATGGTGCTTGAAGCGCGGGGTCTGGACGTCACCCCCGGCATGATCGACATCTTCCGCGCCGCCGGGGACACCCGGGCCCTTGCCGCGCTTGAGGTCATTTACGCCGAAGAGGTGGCCCATGTCGCCTATGGGTCGAAATGGTTCAACTGGCTCTGTGGCCGCGACGGCACCGACCCGAAAGAGGCGTTCCATTCCCTGGTCCGCCGCTACTTCCACGGCAACCTGAAGCCGCCTTTCAATGAGGCGAAACGCGCCGATGCGGGCCTGCCGCCTGACTTCTACTGGCCGCTGACCGAAACCGGAACCTGACGCCGCAAGCAGTGCCAGTTCCCGCAATCCTGCCACCGATCGGCGGTTTTCTGCCGAAATCCCTGCACTGCGGGCGGAAAAACCCGGTCTTTGGTCAAAAACGTTGCGGGGCTGAAACGGGCTGGCTAATCAGTTGCAACCGTTGTCACCGCTGCCCTTTCCGGGGCCGCGGACTGTCCAAGACAGAAGACACGACCGCCCGAAGCAACATACGGATGCCCGCAACGTGCTGAACCGCCTCGCCTATCGGTTTCATCAAAGCCTGGAACGGCATTTTCCCGAACAACGGCTGTTCCTGAAATCCGATACCGAAACGCGGTTCATTCGCCTGCGCCCGATGACCCAGATCATCGCGCTGGCCGGGTTCACGCTTGCGCTCTCCTGGACCATCGTCGCCACCGCGCTGATCATGATGGACAGCATCGGTGCCGGGTCGGCACGCGAACAATCCGTGCGTCAGCAGGCCCTTTATGAAGAACGCCTCAACGCCCTCTCCACCGACCGCGACCTGCGCGCCGATGAAGCCGCCCGCGCCCAGGACCGCTTCAATGTGGCCCTGACCCAGGTGTCAGAAATGCAGGAACGGCTTCTTGCATCCGAAGACCGCCGCCGGGAACTTGAAACCGGGATCGACGCTATCCAGGAAACCCTGCGCCGCACCATCAAGGAACGTGATGAGGCGCGCGGCGAGGCGGATCGCGCCACGCTTGCGCTGAATGAACAGTCGGGCGGCGCCACCGAAATGGGCCGCGCGCGTGACGCCATCGCCACGCTGGAGATCCTGACCAGCGCCCTTGGCCTGACGGCTGAGGAGCGTGACGAGATGTTGGCCGAGGCTGAGGCCGCCCGCGAAGAGACCCGCGAAATCGCCGAAGCCAAGCGCATGGTCGAACAGCGCAACGACCTGATCTTCGCCAAGCTGGAAGAGGCGGTCACTGTCTCGATGGAACCGCTTGACAACATGTTCCGTGAGGCGGGCATGTCGCCGGAAGATCTGCTCGATGCCGTGCGCGATGGCTACTCCGGTCAGGGCGGACCGCTGACGCCCATTTCCATGTCCACGTCCGGCGGTATCCTGACCCCGGAAGAGCAGCGCGCCAACGCCATTCTTGGCGGGCTGGACCGGATGAACATGTACCGGATCGCCGCCTTCAAGCTGCCCTTCGCGATGCCGGTCAAGGACAGCTTCCGCTGGACCAGCGGCTTTGGCTACCGCCGTGACCCCAAGGGCGCGGGCACCCGGATGCATGAAGGCACCGACCTTGCTGGCGCCTATGGCACGCCGATCTTTGCCACAGCTGACGGCGTCATCACCCATGCCGGTTGGGACAGTGGCTATGGCCGTCTGGTCAAGATCCGCCACGACTTCGGCATCGAGACGCGCTACGCACATCTCAGCGACATCAAGGTCGAGGTGGGTCAAAGGGTCTCGCGCGGGGACCGGATCGGTGATATGGGCAATTCAGGCCGGTCCACCGGCACGCATCTTCACTACGAGGTCCGTCTTGAAGGGACCGCCGTGAACCCGATGACCTTCATAAAGGCAGCGAAAAATGTTTTCTAAAAGCCGCATCAACGAGCCGGGCCCCAAGGCCGAGGCCGAGAAGCCCAAAGCCCCGGAGGCCCCGATGACCAAACCCAGCATGGATTTCACCCCTTCGGCGCCCAAGGGCAAGGCAGCGGTTTCCGTGCTTTCCTCCGACCTGACCGTTGTCGGCAACCTGCGCACCACCGGTGACATCCAGGTGGAAGGCACCGTTGAAGGCGATATCCGCGCCCATCTTCTGACCGTCGGCGAAAGCGCCACCATCCGCGGTGAGATCGTGGCCGACGACATCGTCGTGAACGGCCGCGTCATCGGTCGGGTGCGTGGCTTGAAGGTTCGCCTCACCTCGACCGCGCGGGTTGAGGGCGACATCATCCACAAGACAATCGCCATCGAATCCGGCGCGCATTTCGAAGGCTCGGTCCAGCGGCAGGAAGACCCGCTGTCGACCGGCCGCCCGGCTGGCGCAGCGGCCGCAATGCGGCTGGATGCCCCCGCCACCGGCGACGCTGGCTGATCGAAGGTCTGCACGGTTTCGCGGGCACCGGGGGCAACCCTGGTGCCCGTTTCCATTGGGGGTCAGGTGATCGCGCGGCGGTAAAGATGCCAGGTCGCATGC
Organism: Paracoccaceae bacterium; assembly: GCA_012036325.1. Lineage (GTDB taxonomy): Bacteria > Pseudomonadota > Alphaproteobacteria > Rhodobacterales > Rhodobacteraceae > Tabrizicola. Next base: position 15,202 of record JAAUPC010000021.1, on the reverse strand, counting down.
CCGAAAAGGGGTAGCACCAGGAACAGCCCCAGGAACCCCGGCAGCATCCCCAGAAACAGCGCGACCCCGATCAACCCGCCCCAACCCAGCATCACCACCGGGTTTTCCCGCACCAGCGCAAAGCTCGTCAGCATCGCGGTGACAAAATCCACCTCGCGGTCCAGAAGCATGGGCAAGCTGACCACCGTCAGGCTGAAGAGAAGCGTCGCAAAGACCGCGCCCACCGCCGTGCCCACCACCAGCATCGACATCCCTTCGACCGTGGCGATCACCGCCAGCGAGGACGAGACATTGGTCATCGGCGCGTTGCCCAGAAACAGCGCAAAGATCATGTGGGCCAGAAAATTCCAGAACAGGAAGAACACCACGATCACCGCCGCCATCGACGGGATCTGCCGGTCCTTCTGCTGCCAGATCACCCCGAAGACGCCGCCCATGTCCAAAACCTCTCCCGCCTCTAACCGGCGTGAGATTTCGTAAAACCCGCAGGCGATGAACGGCCCCAGGATCGGGAACCCCGCGCTGGCCGGCAACGTCCACCAGATCTGCCCTTGGGTCGTTGTCGCCCACCAGATCAACCAGCCGCCCAGCACATAGACAGCGGCAAAGATCAGCCCGAGCGCAGGCGCACGGCGAAAGTCCTGCCAGCCAAGCGCAAGGCTTGCGCGCAGGTCAGATCCATCAAGCGCATTGATCTCGGGTGCTGCGGGCACAATGTCCGCAGACTGGCTTTCCGACGGCGCGGACATGGCGGCTCCTCCTCCCGAAGACGCCACCAAGGCTAGCGGAGAAGGGGCGGCCCAGGCAAGTGGTCAGGGCTGGTAGAGATAAAGCTCAGTCCCGGCAGCGGATTGCAGAACATGGACCAACGCGCCATCCTCGGCCCAGACCAGGGTCGAGTCATTGACCGGATCGCTCGGCAGTGCGGACGACCAGGTCAGCTTGCCCGAACCCGTGTCATAGACCTGCAGGGTCGTGCCCGCATCCTCGCGCCGCAAGACCGCAAGCCGTTTGTCGTCGGGCGTCATAATCATTTCTGCGAAGGTCAGCACATAATCGATGGCCGCATTGCCATCCAGCACGCGGTCGCCGCTTTCGGGCTTGGGCGGCAAGGCATAGGGGATGCGGGTCTGCAAATCCTGCAACAGCGCAAGCTGCGCCTCAAAGCCATCTGCCGGGTAATTCGTGGCCGCAGCAAGGCCCGCGCCGAACCAATAGCTTTCCTGACCCACCGGGTCGAAGGCCGGGTCCAGAAGCTCGGCCATGTTGCCGCCTTTGCCTGTCTCGGGGCCAAGGTAGGTCACCTCACCCGTCGCGTAATCTGCCATCACCGACAGCCCGGCATAGTCAAGCCGCAGGCCGGTTTCTTCAAAGCGCAGGGCGTTCATCCCGACGAAGCGGGCGAAAAGGCTCACCGGCGACCATTCAAGGTCATACGGGCTGGGCCAAGGGTCCAGGAAGGGCCGCTTCACCACGCCCATCGGCTTTCCCGATGCTCCGAAAAAGCGCAAGGTCAGGCCCTGTGTCCGCTGCACGAAAAGCGCAAAGAAAACACCCTTGGCCGAGATTTCCGCAAAGACCGGGTCACCGTCCAGCAACTGGGCCCGGGTCATCGAAAGCTCTGGCCCGTCCACCTCAACCTCGACGGCACCGGCAACCGTTCCGTCGGTCATCGAGGGGTCAATCAGCCAAAGGGTCGCGTCTTCCTCCAGCCCGTCCATGCCCAAAAGCGCGATCCGGTTGCCCGGCAGGGCGACAGGCCGCGCATCAAGGCGGTGAAACCCGGCGATCAGATAGGCACGCTCGCACCCCTCTCGCGCCCCACAATCAAGGGGTGTGAGGGTCTGGGCATGGCCGGACAGGGAACTGCCAATCCCAAGGACGAGGGCAAGGATCGCGGCGCGCATGCAGCCTTCCTGACAAGGACATTTGCCGCATCAGACCTTGCCCGGGCGAAAGGGGCAAGGTGCGGAAAGCCGGACGCTCAGTCCACATCCTCGAAATCGCTGCGCTTCTTGCCGCTGGCCTTCAGCGCCAGCGTGGCCGACATGAACCCGTCCAGATCGCCATCCAGCACGCCCGAGGAATCCGAGGTTTCATATCCCGTCCGCAGGTCTTTCACCATCTGATAGGGCTGCAAAACGTAAGACCGGATCTGGTTGCCCCAACCCGCATCACCCTTGTTTTCATGCGCCTCAAGGACGGCTGCGTTCCGCTTGTCCAACTCCATCTGATAAAGGCGGCTTTTCAGCGCCTTCATCGCGATGTCGCGGTTCTGGTGCTGCGACTTCAGGCTGGAAGTCACGACGATATTGGTCGGAAAGTGCGTGATCCGCACGGCCGAGTCGGTCTTGTTGACGTGCTGCCCGCCCGCGCCTGACGACCGGTAGGTGTCGATCCGAATATCCTTGTCCAGCACCTCGATCTCGATGTTGTCATCCACCACCGGATAGACCCAGACGCTGCTGAACGACGTATGCCGCCGCGCGGCGCTGTCATAGGGGCTGATCCGCACCAGACGGTGGACGCCCGCCTCGGACTTCAGCCAGCCATAGGCGTTCTTGCCGCTGATCTTGTAGCTGGCCGATTTGATGCCCGCGCCTTCGCCTTCGGTTTCAGACTGAAGTTCAACCGTAAAGCCGCGCTTTTCGGCCCAGCGGACATACATCCGCGCCAGCATGCTGGCCCAGTCACAGCTTTCGGTGCCCCCGGCGCCTGCGTTTATTTCCAGGAAGTGTCATTGGCATCCGCCTCACCGTCCAACAGCGCCTCAAGCTCTTTGCCCGCCGCAAGCTGGGCCAGGTCTGCCAGCGCGGCCTCGGCCTCACTCACGATCTCGGCGTCGCCCTCGGCCTCGCCCATTTCAATCAGCTCGACATTGTCGCGCAAGCCGCTGTCGATCAGCTTGTAGGTGCCAAGCGCGTCGATCAGCGCCTGACGGTCGCGCATCAGCTTTTGCGCCTTGGCCGGGTCGTTCCACAGGTCCGGCGCTTCGATCATCGCGTCAAACTCTTCCAGACGATGCGGCGCGGTCTCAAGGTCCATCCGCTGCGCCAGAAGCTTCAGCGTCTTTTCGATGGCTTCGATATTGCCTTGGGTTTCGGCGCGCATGTCGGGTCAAGTCCTAGGGTCGGTGTTCGGGGCGTGATAACGGGAAGGCCGCGCCCCGGCAAGGGCGCGGCCTTGCAAAGGCTGCGGTATCAGTACAGACCGCCAGAAGAAACGGTGCCAAAATCGGCCTTTTTCGGCACGACGACCGTCTCACCTTCCGAGGTGGTGATGGTGGCGCCACTGTCCCCCTCACCCTCGCCATAGGCGAATAGGGGCAGGTTTTCCCCCATGGCAAAGCCGCCGTCCACCAACGCGCCCAGGCCAAAGATCGGGATCTCACCTTCGCGGAAGTATTCGGCCACCACATTGTCGCCGCTGGCATCGTCCGGCAGTTGCTGGCCGCTGAACCGGTCGATCTTGATGAAATAGCCGCCCGGCGGCACGGCGAACTTGGTGCCGCCGAACTTCTCAATGGCGACCTCCATGAAATCCTCGAACACCGGGCCGCAGAACCCCCCACCCGACGCACCCTGCATCGTGCGCGGCTGGTCATAGCCGATGTAGCAGCCCGCCGCGATGTTGCTGGTATAGCCGATGAACCAGACGTCCTTGCTGTCGTTCGTCGTGCCGGTCTTGCCCGCCACTGGCACCGGCAGGTTGATCCCCGCCGCCGTGCCGCGCTGGACGACACCTTCCATCATGCTGGTCAGCTGATAGGCGGTGATCGCATTCATCACACGCTCACGGTTGGTGGTGATGGTGACACCCTGCCCGGCCGGCAGGTCAGCCGCGGCGCAGTCTTCGCAGACCCGCTGGTCATGGCGATAGACCGTGCGGCCATAGCGGTCTTGCACCCTGTCCACCAGCGTGGGTTCCACCCTCTCACCGCCATTGGCGAACATGGCATAGGCGGCCACCATCTTGAAGAGCGTGGTTTCCTGCGCGCCAAGCGAGTTGGCCAGGAACGGCCCCATCCGGTCATAGACGCCAAAGCGTTCGGCATAGCCCGCAACCGTCTGCATCCCGATTTCCTGCGCGATCCGCACCGTCATCAGGTTACGGCTCTGCTCAACCCCGGTGCGCAGCGGGGTAGGCCCGTAGAACCGGTTTGAGGCGTTCTTGGGCGTCCAAAGGCCCTGCGGGGTGTCAATCTCGATCGGCGCGTCGACGACGATGGTGGCGGGGGTAAAACCGCTGTCTAGGGCCGCCGCATAGACAAAGGGCTTGAAGCTTGACCCCGGCTGCCGCGTGGCTTGCGTCGTGCGGTTGAAGACGGAATCCTGATAGCTGAACCCGCCCTGCATGGCGAGGACACGGCCCGTGTTCACGTCCATCGCCATGAAGGCGCCTTGAACTTCGGGCACCTGCCGCAAGGACCAGCGCTTGAAGGTGCCGTCGTCATTGGTGACGGCGCGGACCAGCACCACCTCGCCCACGGCCAGAAGGTCACCCGCCACCTGCGCGCGGCGGCCAAGATCACCGTCAGCCAGTTGCTTGCGGGCCCAGGTCACGTCTTCGGCCGGGATGAAATGGCCATCCTCATCATCCATCACGCCTTCAATGCCGATGCGGGCGTCGCGTTCGCCCACCTCAAGCACCACGGCGGGGAACCAGGTCGCCACGTCGCGCGGCACTTCCAGGGTGGCCAGCGCCTCTCGCCACGTCGCTTCCGACGCCAACGCTTCAGGCGGCAGAACCTGACCCGTGCCGCGCCAGATGCCCTGATCGCGGTCGTATTTCTCCAGCCCCTTGCGCAGGGCGGCGGCGGCGGCCTCTTGCAGGTCGGCGTCGACCGTGGCTCGGATCGTCAGACCACCCGAGAAAAACTCGTCTTCCCCGAAGGTGCCGGAAAGCTGGCGGCGGATTTCATCGGTGAAATAGTCACGGGGGGGAAGCGATTCCCGGAACGCCTCATAGTCGCCGCCCTGCACGGTCAACAGCGGGTCTGCCACCGCCACATCATACTGGGCCTGGTCGATATAGCCGTTGTCCAGCATCTCACCCAGAACATAGTTCCGCCGCGAGATTGCGTCTTCCTGCTGCCGCACCGGGTGCAAGTTGCCCGGCCGCTGCGCAAGGGCGGCAAGATAGGCAACCTCGGCCACGGTCAGTTCTTGCAGGGCCTTGTTGAAATAAGTCTGCGCCGCCGCCGCCACCCCGTAGGAGTTCTGACCCAGGAAAATCTCGTTCAGGTAAAGCTCAAGGATCTTTTCCTTTGTCATCGCGGTTTCAACCCGCGTGGCCAGGATGATTTCCTTGATCTTGCGTTCCGCCGTCCGGTCCGACGACAGAAGGAAGTTCTTCATCACCTGCTGCGTGATGGTCGACGCGCCGCGCACCCGTTCGCCCCGGGTCTGCACCGCCTCAACCAGCGCCGCCACCATGCTGCGGGTATCATAGCCGTGGTGATTGTAGAAATTCTTGTCCTCGGCGCTGATGAAGGCCTGCTTCACAAGGGCGGGAATATCTTCCGACGCCACAAACAACCGCCGCTCTTCAGCGAATTCGTCGATGATCTGGCCTTCGCCGGAATAGATCCGGCTGATCGTGGCGGGGGTGTATTGGGCCAGGTTCTCATGGCTGGGCAAGTCACGGGAATACATATAGAAAATCCCGCCCACCGTCAGCGCGGCAAAGATCAGACCCAGCGTTGCCGCTGAGAATATGCCGCCCAAGGCTGACCCGATAAAGCGTAGCACCCGACAGTCTCCGTGTTCCCGGTCCTTTGCACTATACCAGACGCGCGGCCCCGTCAAAACCTTGGCCGATCACGATATGTCATTGCAGCGGGGTTTCGCGGGCGCTCAGTCCGCGTCCAGGTCCCGCAGACCGGATTCGCCCACGTCCCAGCTGACCAGGGCCGCCCGGATCGCCTCGGCCATCCTGGCGCGCCAGACCGGATCAACCAGCCGGGTATAGTCACGTTCCGATGACAGGAACCCCAATTCCAGCAGCACCGACGGAATGTCCGGCGACTTCAGGACCGAGAAACCGCCGCTTTGCCGGGGGCGGCGGTGCATGCGAATCTCGGCCGCCTTGATCGCGCCAACAATCGCCTCGGCCAGCCGGTCGGTCCGGGGCTGGGTTTCGGTGCGGGCCATGTCCATCAGCACTTCGGCCACCACATCATCCTGTTCGGTCAGGTCCACGCCTGCCAAAAGGTCATCCCGGTCATGCCGTTCGGCCAGAGCGGCGCTGGCCGCATCGGTCGCGTCCTCGTCCAGGGTATAGACCGTGGCCCCCTGCGCCTCACCCTCGGCCAAGGCGTCCGCGTGCAAGGACAGGAAAATATCCGCCCCCGCTTCGCGCGCGATGGAGGTGCGGGTTTCCAGGGGCACGAACACATCGTCATCCCGGGTCATCACCACGGCAAAGCGGCCATCGCGCAGAAGGACCTCTTTCAACTCCCGCGCGAAGGTCAGCATCAGCGCGGCTTCGGTCTGGCCGTCACGCTCTGCGCCGGGGTCGATCCCGCCATGGCCGGGGTCCAGCACCACCACGACCGGCCCCGCGCCTTCCGGCAGGGGTGCCATGATTTCCGCCGCGTCCGGGGTGGCCCATTCCGCAAGGTCGGGACGCGCCGCCTCAGCCGCAAAGCTTTCGGCATCCGAGGGCGCCAGCGTGACACGGATCACCGCGCCTTCCGGTCCGGTGGTCATCTCTGACGCAACCACCCGCTGCGGCCCGGCCAGTTCCACCACCAACCGCGACCAGCCGGGCCGGAAACTACCCGCCCGCATCGCGACCACCGGGTCCCGCAAGGGCAGGCTGGCAAAGCCGGTCCAGTCCACCTCGCGCGTATCCAGCACCAGCCGCGGCGGCCCGTCCAGAAACCGCAGCCGCCAGGGCACCGGCTGGCTGATCGCAAACCCCAACTCCAGACCGCCCGTGACCCGCGTCAGGGTTGAGGCGTCACCATCCAGCCTTGCCAGCGCCGACAGCGTCTGCCCTGCCGCAGGCACCGCCAGCAACAGGCACAAAAGCAGGGGCCGCAGCCAAAGGGTCCATCCGCGCATATCCATCGCGCGCCTTATCCCCGCTTGGCGGCAAAAAGGCAAACCCCGCCGCACGCTTGGCACATCCTTCCGGGCGAAGATCATCACGAAACGGCGACGGCGGGTCCTCCCGCCTTGATCTTCCGTCCCCCCGCCCCCTAACATGCCCGAGCCGGCCTGTCCGGACCCCTTCGTTGGAGCCGCCCATGCGCCGTCTTGCCGCCCTTGGCATCCTGACCAGCCTTGTCGTCAGCCTTGCCGCCCCCACCCTGGCCGACGGCCCGACAGCGATGACACAGGCAGAACGCGACGCGCTGCGCGCCGAGGTTCGCGCCTATCTTCTGGAAAACCCGGAAGTCCTGATCGAGGCGATGAACATCCTGAACGAGCGTGAAGAAATCGCCAGCGCCGAACGCGATGCCCAGCTCTTGCAGACAAAGGCGGCTGAGATTTTCTCCAGCCCGACCGATTGGGTTGGCGGCAACCCAAAGGGCGACATCACCCTGGTTGAGTTCATGGACTATCGCTGCAGCTATTGCCGCAAGGCGCATGACGAGGTGCAGACCCTGGTCAAAGCCGATGGCAACATCCGCTACGTCATCAAGGAATTCCCGATCCTCGGCGAAGGCTCGCTGGTATCCTCGCAATTCGCCATTGCGGTACGGCTCTTGCATGGCGATGTCGCCTACAAGGCCGCACATGACGCGCTGATCACCCTGCGCGGCGATCCGACGCCGGAAACCCTGACCCGTCTGGCCGCCGATCTTGGCCATGACCCGGCCCCGATCCTGGCCAAGATGCCCACGGATGAGGTGATGTCTGTCATCGCCACCAACCATGCCTTGGCCGATGAGATGCAGATTTCCGGTACGCCCACCTTCGTGCTGAAAGACGTGATGCTGCGCGGCTATGTGCCTTTGGAAGGCATGCAGCAGATCGTGGCCGAGGTTCGTAAAGAAGGCTAAGGCGACTTAGCGTGGGTCGGGCTTGCCATCATGCGGGCCAAGGTCCGCGCGGGGGGCATCTTCCCACCAGTCATCGCGCAAGGGCCGCCGGTCGGGGTTCATTGGATAGACGATCCGGTTCTCCGCCCTCGGCATATCTCCCGCCACGATCAGCCTCACCACGGTGTCCGAGTTGTTCAGGAACGTGTGCGCCACCCCGTTGCCCGCCTTGAACCCCACCGCATCGCCTGGCAGCAAGCGGTGCAGATGCCCATCAATCCAGACATCCGGCGTCCCCTCGATCACGAAGATGAACTCGTCCTCATTGCTTTCGGCATGTGGCAGCGATGTACGCCGACCGGGCTCAAGCCTGACGTGGTGGATACCAAGCAGGTCAAAGCCGAAATGCGTGCTGTAATCCGCATCGCGGCCCATCTGTTCGGATCGGCCCTTGTAGGACCATTCCGGCCCTTCAATGTCCTCCCAGCGCAGGATTTCGGGCGGTCTCTTCATTCTGCAGCCAGCTTTTCAGCCGCCTCGATCTCGGCCGCCTTGGCCTCGACCAGTTCGACGATGTGATCGACCATCCGGTCGTTCGACAGCGTGTGATCCTGCTTGCCCGCGAGGTAGACCATCCCCTTGCCCGCCCCGCCGCCGGTAAAGCCGATGTCGGTCATCAAGGCCTCACCCGGGCCGTTCACGACGCAGCCGATGATCGACAGGCTCAGGCTGGTGGTGATATGCGCCAGCCGGTTTTCCAGAGCGCTGACGGTCTTGATCACGTCAAACCCCTGCCGCGCGCAGCTTGGGCAAGAGATGATGGTGACGCCCCGGTGCCGCAGGCCCAGGGATTTCAGGATCTCGAACCCCACCTTCACCTCTTCCACCGGGTCGGCGGACAGGCTGACGCGGATCGTGTCGCCGATCCCGAACCAAAGCAGGCTGCCCAGCCCGATGGCGGACTTGACGGTGCCGGACATCAGGCCCCCAGCTTCGGTAATCCCCAGATGGATCGGCGCGTCGGTGACGCCTGCCAGTTGTTGATAGGCGGCAGTGGCCATGAAGACGTCAGAGGCTTTCACCGAAATCTTGAACTCGTGAAAATCGTTGTCCTGCAACAGCTTGATATGGTCGAGGCCGGATTCCACCATCGCATCCGGGCAAGGCTCACCATATTTGTCCAGAAGGTGCTTTTCCAAGGACCCCGCATTCACCCCGATCCGGATCGAACAGCCATGGTCCTTCGCCGCCCGCACCACCTCGGCCACGCGCTTCGCATCGCCGATGTTGCCGGGGTTGATCCGCAGACAGGCCGCTCCCGCCTCCGCCGCCTCGATTGCGCGTTTGTAGTGGAAATGGATGTCGGCCACGATTGGCACGGGCGACTCCTGCACAATCTCGCGCAACGCCGCCGTGCTCTCCTGATCGGGGGTCGAGACGCGGACGATATCCGCCCCCGCCACCGCACAACGCTGGATTTGTTCAATCGTCGCAGCCACATCGGTGGTCAGCGTGTTGGTCATCGTCTGGACCGAAATTGGTGCATCGCCGCCCACCAGCACCTTGCCCACCCGGATCTGCCGCGACACGCGCCGGTCAATATTGCGCCAGGGGCGGATGGGATTGTGGGTCATCGGGTCAGGCTCCGCTGCAACTGCGGCACCAGCATAAGCCGCCCGCAGGCGCGCGGCAACAGGGGGTGGGGTGTTACTCTGACGCGCCTTCGACCGGCGCGGTCGGATCGGCCAAGGCAAAACGCGCAAGGTCCTCATCCGCGCTCAGGTCAGCAGCGGCAATCGCCGCGGTCAGGGATTCCGGCGAAAGGGCTATGTCACGCACCACATTCGCACCGGGGGCCACGGGGCCAAGGGTCGCCCCATCCACGAGGAAGTAGATACTCCCTGAGTTGCCGGTGCGGAAAATCGGCGGCTCTTCCAGCGCGGGCACGGCATAGCGTTCGCCCGCATCGAGGATCTTTTCAAAGAGCACCGTGCCATCGGCCGCGTCAACGCGCACCCAGGACGGCGCACCGCCAGAACCTCAACCCCTTGCTGGGCCTGGGCCACAACCTGCACGTCGGCACCCAGCGCCTCATCCATCGCGGCATCGACGGCCGAGGCTTCGCCCGCATCCGCCAGCACGCCGGTCTGGCGCGGATCAATCGCCGCAATCGGCCCATCGCGTGAGGTCAGCACCGGCACATCCAGCGCTTGCGGCCGGTAAAGCCGGTCCATCACGTCATTGCCAGTGGTCGCTTCGGCCATCGAGGTTCCGGTCGCAGGCGCGATCTCGGGCGCGGCTTCGGCGGCGCGTGTGGTCACCAGAGACGGTGCCGTCGCACCCGCATTGGCCAAGGGGTCGATCTGCGCGACCACGGTCGGCGCTTCCTCAACCGGGGCCAGTTGCACGCGCTGCACTTCCTGCAACACCGACCAGCCACCATAACCAATGGCCCCGATCAGCACGACCAGCACCGCGATCGACCCGATGGCCCCGGGTTCAACTTGCGAAAACAGCGCCTCGCCCCGTGGCACGAAGCTGGCATTGGGGTTGCCCAAGGGGTCGGAATAGTCCACCCGCGCCCGCGCCTTGACAATCTGCTGCGGGGCGGCCGCTGCCGACAGGCCATGCGACACGGCATAGCCCGCTTCGCTGCAGAAGCGCTCAAAAGCCCAGTCAGGGTCCATCGCCAGATAGCGGGCGTAGGACCGGACATAGCCTGCCACAAAGCCCGGAGTTTCAAAGGCGGAAAGGTCCGCGTTTTCGATGGCAGCAATGTAGGTCGCCTTGATCTTCAGCTCACGCTGAACATCAAGCAGGGACTTGCCCAGCGTGGCCCGTTCGCCACGCATCAGATCGCCCAGCCGCAACTCAAAGTCGTCAAAGCCCTTGGGCTTGTCCTCTTCGGTTGTCGAAGGTTTCGACCTCCAACCGATCATGCGCCCCTGTCCCCTTTGGTGCACTGCGTGTCCAGAATCGCCTTCCCAAACGACTCAGTCACGTTTTCGTATTGGCGAAACCGTAGCATAGGGCAAGGCCCTTTGCACATGCAGCGCGCCTCAGGCCACCGCTTCGGCGCGATTCAGCGCACAATGGCTCCACAATGCATCCATGGCATGCACCAGGGCGTCGATGTCCTTTGGCCCATGCACCGGGGATGGGGTAAAGCGCAGCCGTTCCGTGCCGCGCGGAACGGTGGGAAAGTTGATCGGCTGGACGTAAATGCCGTGGCTCTCCAGCAGCATGTCCGACAGCATCTTGCAATGGACCGGGTTGCCGACATGCACCGGCACGATGTGGCTGCCGTGGTCGATGATCGGCAGGCCCATCCCCTTCAGCCGCAGCTTCAGGATGCTGGCCGCGGTTTGGTGCCGGGCCCGCAAGGCGCGGCCCCCTTCGCCCTTCAGGAACCGCACACTGGCGGCAGCTCCGGCGGCGATGGCAGGCGGCAGGCTGGTGGTGAAGATGAAGCCCGGAGCATAAGACCGCACCGCATCCACCATCTTGGCACTGGCCGCGATATAGCCGCCAAAGACGCCGTAAGCCTTGGCGAGTGTCCCGTTGATGATGTCGATCCGGTGCATCTGTCCGTCGCGTTCGGCAACCCCTGCCCCGCGCGGGCCATACATGCCCACGGCATGGACCTCATCAATATAGGTCAGCGCGCCGAATTCCTCGGCCAGGTCGCAAATCGCCGCGATCGGGCCGAAATCGCCATCCATCGAATAGATCGATTCGAAGGCGATCAGCTTTGGCGCCGCCGGGTCATCCGCCGCCATCAGGCTGCGCAGATGCGCCACATCATTGTGCCGGAAGATCCGCTTCTCTCCCCCGCCACGCCGCACACCTTCGATCATGCTCGCGTGGTTCAGGGCGTCGGAATAGATGATCAGCCCCGGGAAGATCGCCCGCAGCGTGCTCAGCGTCGCGTCATTGGCGATGTAGGCGCTGGTGAAGACCAGCGCGCCTTCCTTGCCATGCAAATCGGCCAGTTCCGCCTCAAGCCGTTTGTGATAGACCGTGGTGCCGCTGATGTTGCGGGTGCCGCCGGAGCCAGCGCCCGTCGCCTCCAACGCCTCATGCATCGCGGCCAGCACGTCCGGGTGCTGGCCCATCCCCAGGTAGTCATTCCCGCACCAGACGGTGATGTCCTTCTTCGAGCCATCTGCCTTCGTCCAGACCGCATGCGGGAATTGGCCTTGGCTCCGTTCGATGTCGATGAAGGTGCGATAGCGCCCTTCGTCATGCAGCCGCTGCAGGCTGGCATCAAGGGCGGCTTCAAAATCCATCATGCGTCCGGTCCATCACTTGCGGGTCTTGCTGGCTTACATGGGCAATCTGTGCTGCCTTTTGCAGCCATGCCTTGATCTCGGTCAACCCGCCTTCTGGCCAAGGGGGCGAATTGTCGCCGTCTCTCCGCTCACTTCCGCGCGACCGGCCCAGCGACTGGCCCAGCGACTGGCCCAGCGACTGGCCCAGCGACTGGCCCAGCGACTGGCCAAGTGTCGGGGCGGCTCTGGACACTCCAGACCCGCCTGCTAGGGTTCGGCCCCAAGGCCCCACCGACAGGAACCCCCGACCCATGACCCTTGACGCCGTCCTCGCCCGCATTGATGCCGACCTGCCCCAGGCCCTTGACCGGCTGATGGACCTTCTGCGCATTCCGTCGATCTCTACCGATCCGGCCTACAAACCCGATTGCGCCCGCGCAGCCGATTGGCTGGTCGCCGACCTGCAATCCTTGGGCTTCGATGCCCGCGCCGCCGCGACACCCGGCCATCCGATGGTGGTCGGCCACGGCGGGACCGGCAAGCGCCATATCCTGTTCTACGGTCACTACGACGTGCAACCCGTTGACCCGCTTGAGCTTTGGGACCGTGACCCCTTTGACCCCGAACTTCAGGACACCCCCAAAGGCCGCGTCATCCGCGCGCGCGGCGCATCGGATGACAAGGGCCAGCTGATGACGTTCCTTGAGGCTTGCCGCGCCTGGAAAGCTGTCCACGGGCAGCTTCCCGGCAACCTGACGATCTTTTTGGAGGGTGAGGAGGAATCCGGCTCCCCCTCCCTCATCCCCTTCCTGAAAGAGAACCACGCCGAGCTTGCCTGCGACGTCGCCCTCATCTGCGACACCGGGCTTTTCGAAGGGGCCGTCCCCACCATCACCACCATGCTGCGCGGCCTCTGCAAGGCCGAATTCACCATCCGCGCCGCGTCGCGTGACCTCCATTCCGGCATGTATGGCGGCCTTGCCCGCAACCCCCTGCACGTCATGTCGCAGCTTCTGGCGGGACTGCATGACGCCACCGGCCGCGTGACTGTGCCGGGCTTCTACGACGACGTGGCCGAACTGCCCGACAGCTTGCGCCAGCAATGGCAATCGCTGGCCTTTGACCACGCGAGCTACTTGGGCGATGTCGGCCTGTCGCACCCGTCCGGCGAACAGGACCGCACGCCCCTGGAAATGATCTGGTCCCGCCCCACGGCCGAGGTGAACGGGATGTGGGGCGGCTACACCGGCGCGGGCTTCAAGACGGTTCTGCCGGCAGAAGCCCATGCCAAGGTCAGCTTCCGCCTCGTCTCCGCCCAGGACCCCGCGAAGATCCTGCCCGCCTTCCGCGCCTGGGCCGAAGCCCAGATGCCCCCCGATTGCGAAATCATCTGGCATGACGGCATCGACGGCGCCCCCGCCTCGGTCATGGAAATCTCCGACCCCGCGTTTGAGGCGGCCCGCCAGGCCCTGACCGAAGAATGGGGCCGCGCCGCCGCCTTTGTCGGCGCGGGCGGGTCGATCCCGGTGGCCGGTTACTTCAAGTCGATCCTCGGGATGGACGCGATGTTGATCGGTTTTGGCAAGGATGATGACCAGATCCATTCCCCGAATGAGAAATACGATCTCTCCTCCTTCCACCACGGCATCCGGTCCTGGGCGCGCATCCTGGACCGCATCGCATGATGGTTGAGGTTCGGGACGCAAGCCCCTCAGATCAAACTGCTTTTCTGAACCTCTGGGCCGCCTACCTTGCCTTCTACGCGGTGGACCTTGCCCCCCAGGTCACCGCCGCCACCTGGACCCGCCTGATGGACCCCGCCTCCCCCGTCAAGGCACGGCTGGCGGTGGTGGATGGCCAAGTGCTGGGCTTTGCCATCCACATGCACCACCCCTCCACCTGGGTCCTGACCGAGGACGCCTATCTCGAAGACCTCTTCGTCACCGATGCCGCCCGCGGCCAGGGCCTTGGCCGCGCGCTGATCGACGATCTGATCACCCTGGCCCGCGCCAAAGGCTGGGCCCGGCTTTACTGGCACACGAACGCAGGCAACACCCGCGCCCGCGCGCTTTATGACCAGTACGTCGCCTCAGACGGCCATATCCGCTACCGGATGAAACTGTAGCTCAGGGCAAATCTTCGCAGCGCGTCCAGATGTTGCGCGTGCCGTCCGGGTAATCCCAGACCAGCGCCGTATCCCGCTCTCCGACCGACAGCGTCAGCACCGCCGATTCCGTCCACTCCCCGCCGCCACCGCTGCCCAGAAGCGTGAGCTCCACCTTGTTCGGATCGCCCGGAACCTCGATCAGATCGGTCACCGACAGCGCCCCGTCCATGTGGATGAAACTCCCCGCCTCCACCCGGATCCGGCCCTCGGTGGAACAGGGCATGCCTTCCGCGGCATAAAGCCCGTCAAACCCGGGCGGCAGGCTGATCGCGTCGGCGAGGGACATCGGGGCAGAAAGCAGCAGGGCCAGAACGGCAAGGCGGATCATCGAACACTCCCAAAAGTCATGCGGCGCTAGATAGCCAAAGGCCCCCGGCCAGCGAAAGGCAGGAAAGCATGACCGTGGAGGGGGGATGTGGCGCGGTGGACGGGGCTCGAACCCGCGACCCCCGGCGTGACAGGCCGGTACTCTAACCAACTGAGCTACCACCGCGCGCTGAGGGGCCAGATAAGGGGTCACGCGGGGGGCGTCAAGCGGGAAACGGTTGCGGGAAGTTCTGAAAGGGAGGCGAGTGTAAGGTCAACCTCGCCTTCAACATCCTGGACCCTGATCTCCCAGTCGCCGCCCGCCTCGGTCAGGATCAGGGGGGTGCTGTCGAGTTTGAGGGGGGCGTCAGGGGTGCCGGCCATCGCTCGCGTCAGGGGCGGGAGGCGGTCGGTGAGGCTGTCCTTCGCGGCGCGGGTTTCCAGGTCGTCGGTCAGGCGGGAAAGGAG
>JAAUPC010000001.1 GCA_012036325.1 Paracoccaceae bacterium | reverse complement strand
GGAGCGCAGGCCATGCCGCGGCGCGACGCCAGACAGCTGACCGCGCAACAGCGATGGTGCAAATGCTTGAGGATGAACGCAATGACACCGCCTCGGACGGCTTCGGCGACGACCGACTGAAGCTGATGTTCGCCTGCACCCACCCGGCGATTGCCGCGGACGCGCAGGCGCCCTTGATGCTGCAGACGGTCTTGGGCCTTGATGCCGCGCGGATTGCTGCGAGCTTTCCGGTCGCCCCCGCCTCGATGAGTCAGCGGCTGGTCCGCGCCAAGCGGCGCATCCGCGACGCGGGCATCGCCTTTGCGATTCCCGAGGCTGAAGATATTCCCGAGCGGTTGTCGGCAGTGCTGTCGGCGATCTACGCGGCCTACGGCACTGCCTGGGACGATGTCGCCGGTGCCGACCAGCGGCTGGCAGGCCTTGCCGATGAGGCGATCTGGCTGGTGCGGCTGACGGTGCAACTTGCCCCCGACCGACCCGAGGCGCTCGGCTTGTTGGCCATGATGCTTCACTGCGAGGCGCGGCGGGCGGCAAGGCGCGGGCCCGGTGGTGCCTTCATTCCGCTGCGCGGTCAGGACGTCACGCAATGGTCTCGCGACTTGATGGCCGAGGCGGAGGGCGCCTTGCGTGCCGCCGCCCGAGCGGCAAGTCCGGGGCGGTTCCAGACCGAAGCAGCGATCCAGTCGCTTCATGCACAAAGCCGCATCACAGGTCACAGGCTGCACGGCCCGCTTTCGCAGCTTTACGATGTGCTGGCCCGGTTCGCGCCCACCACCGGCGTGCTGGTGGCGCGCGCTGTCGCGCTCGCGGAAAACAGCGAGCCCGACGCTGCGCTTTCGCAACTCGACGCGATCACCGGTGCAGAGACCTATCAGCATGGTGGGCGCGCGCGCCCGCATCCTGTGGCTGTGCGGCCAGGAAGCCGCTGCCCGTGAGACCGCATCCCGCGCAGCCGGTCTGAGCCACGATCCCGGCATCCGGCGCTTCCTGTTGGCAGAAGGCTACCGGGACGGCTCTGGACGATAAACCCGCTAGTGCCGTTCGCCGCTTTTGAAATGACCCGGGACGCTGCGCAACAGAACCTCATCGATGAAGAAAGAAAATTCAAGTTAACAAGAACAAAAGTTCCAATGTGGCGACGGTTGAACGTTCGACCCACCTTCTCCGTCGAATGGCTGCTTTCTGGGCGCGGTCACCGAACTGCACGGCGCGGCAACCGTCCGCTTCCCGCCCCTTGCGTACCACGGTGTGCGCGGGTGGCACACTGCGTTACCAAGATCGGCATCGCCGATCACTCTGTCTGCGATAGGCCCGGAGGCGCACCTGCGCCGTGCCGGCCCCTCGGGAAGTGAGGCCGAAGCCTTGCCCGAAGGGATCCTATTCCGAGACGATCACGACCTCGTCGCCGTCGATTTCATCGGCGGGGACGGCGCCGAAGGTTCCATCTCCTGCCTGGAAGACGACGATCGAGACCATGAGCGTAGCGGCGAGGGGTCGACGCATGCCGTCGACGCGAAGTCGTGAGCATCTTTGCGGGACATCTGTTTGGCTCCTGTCTTGGAGGCGGGGGACCATCCCCCGCGCGACAGGACCCCGCAGGCCCGAAGACTGGCTGACATCACCGGGTGCGTTCGGCCCCCCACTTCAAACGGGGCCGAATCCAGCCGGCGGCACGGGCTCGCCCGTAGTCCGACCCCTCGCGGGTTGATCTCGAAGACGGGATCCGGGGCAAGGAAGGGAATGGCGAGCGGGGGATGGTCCCCCAACGTCAGGAGCCGGTTGTCCCGCTGATGCTTGGAACGCCGCCAGCCTCCCGGGCAGGCTCTTGGTTGAAGACCTCCGTCTTTGGGGATGGATCCTATGGTGCCCCGCGGCATCGCGGGACGAGGTTATTGGTCGTTGAGAGGCCCGGCCCTTCGGCAGGCCCCTCACGCCTCCTGAGGGCTCAGGCGGCCAGGTCCGCGCCCCCTGCCATATCGGCCTCCTCGGCACCGACGATTTCGAACCGTGCATTGCGATAGCCCTCCCGCGCGATCCAGAGCTCGGCCGCGGTGACGGACTCTGCCAGATGCAGCAGCTCGGTATTGCCACCAAAGTCGAGAAGCACGCGCACTTGTCCGGGCTTGGGTTCCTCGGCGACCTCGAAGATCAGACGGCTGTCCGCCGAATGACTGCGCATGATCGTGACGAGGATCACCCCGTCCGAGGAGAAGTTGCCCTCATGCAGCGTGAAGGAGGCCGGTGCCGTCCATGTCGGATAGACCCTGGGCGGTTCCTTCTTCACAAGGCGGCCAACGCCGTTCGAGCGCTCCCAGGCTGCCAGCTTCTTGGTGAAACGTGCCGGCGGCTTGGGACTGCCGTCGGTGTAGCGGATCAGTGCCCCGAGGGGGGTTGTGTCGATGATGTTTGTTGCAGACATGATTCCTCATCCCGAATGCGAGCGTTCGCATTCATCATATTGATATTGTTGTGTTTTATGAGAGAAGGGGGCGGGTGTCCCCGCCCCCGGATGGCTCAGATCACTCTGCGGCCATCATCGATGCATCGCTGTCCGGCAAATCAGCCGTCAGGAAAGCCGGGAGATCGATGTAGTCAGGCTCGCCCACGTCCTCCCCCTGCCCTTCTGCGATCGCCTCACCGTCGAGCGTGACCAGATCGGCCCGGCGCAGGAACTCGGGCAACCACCCGCTTCCCTTGAGGAGCTGCTCGGCCTCGGTGGCCATCTCGCCCTTCTTCAGGTGATCGAGAAGCTGCGCGGTCCCTTCCCCCTTCGCCTCGCGCACGGCCTCGAGGATCCGGGCCTTGGGCACACGGTTGAGGTAGCCGTCGACCGTCGGCTCCCAGCCCGCGTCGACCATGTCGAGATCGACCGCACGCGCCACCAGATCGGCATGCTTCATGCGGCGGGTCAGACCGCTGGCGGAGATGCCCGTACCGTAGGGGTTCACCTTCTCATGGAGCGCGTTGATCCCGAAGCTGAGGCAATGCGCCAGGAGCGCCAGACGACTGCCTTGGTCGAGTACCGTCAGATAGTCCCAGAGCGCTGCATCATCGCCGAGAGGCAGATCGACCTCCCAGGCGGTGTGACGCTCATCGACCAGCTTCGCCACGACGCTGTCCTTCAGATCGGGCGCCTGCGCCGACATGTAGACGTGACGCACCGAGGCTTCGAGACAACTGCCCGAGGCGGAGGAGGTGCGGAAGGTATCCGTCACCAGCTTCAGGAGCAGGAGCGTCAGTGCCACGTCCGGCGACCGCCCGATGGCCTCGCGCAGCGCAAGGGTCCGGTGGGCGGTCAGTTCCATGACCAGACGCTCGGGCAACGGCTTCAGCGCACCGTCATCTTCCTCATCGGACGCATCCACGCCGATCGGCTGACCACCCGAGGTGATGACGGTGCCCCCGGCGGAGGTCGCCGACGGGTTCCAACTGGAAACACCGACATCACCCCCCTGCCCCATGACATCCGCGCCATCACCATCCAGGACCGCGGTCTCCTCGCGCGGCTCATCCTCGGGCCGGACATAGCCGCGATAGATCGCAAGGCTGCCGTCCCGCTCCAGCGTGACGAAGACGCCCGCGCGCCCGACCTCCGCCTGATCGTAGATCAGCGGCCGCTGCTCGAGCGCTTCCATCGCCATTTCCAGCTGACCAAGCCGCGCATCGATCTCCTCGGGGTATTCGTCCTGACCGGAGTATTCCTCTTCCAGCGCACGATACTCGGCGAGGAGCGAAGCGTGGGCCGCGCTTTCCTCGTCGGTCATCGGGGCGGGATCACCCGCCAGACGCCGCAGACCGTGGCTGTATCCATAGGGCAGATCGATCGCTACCTCGATCCACTTCCAGCCCTCAACAGCAATTGCCTGCGCCTCGGCTTGCAGCTTGTCCGCGACCAGGCGGCCGAGCAGGGCAGGGTCCTCGAGCCAGCCACCGTCGTCGCCCTGGAACAGATCGCGCAGCACGACGCCACCTGCAGCCTCATAGGCACCGACGTCAACGAAGACCGCGCGGCGATCCGAGGCCCGGACAGAGGTCTCGGTCAGCATACGCCGGATGGCGTAGGGCTCCTTGTTCCAGGAATTCTTCACCGCGTCCCAGACCTGCGCCTGACGCGCGTGATCCGGATTCACCGTGAAGGCCATCAGCTGTTCCAGCGTCATCCCATCCTCGGCATAGACCTCGAGCAGGGCAGGGGCCACGGAGGCGAGTTTCAGGCGCTGCTTGACGATCTGCGGGGTCACGAAGAAGGCCGCGGCGATCGCTTCCTCGCCCTGACCTTTCTCGCGCAAAGCCACGAAGGCGCGGAATTGGTCCAGCGGGTGCAGAGCAACACGCTGCATGTTCTCTGCCAGCGAGTCGTCCTCAGCGAGGATCTCCGACGCAGCATCCCGCACGATGCAGGGGAT
Source organism: Paracoccaceae bacterium (assembly GCA_012036325.1). GTDB lineage: Bacteria > Pseudomonadota > Alphaproteobacteria > Rhodobacterales > Rhodobacteraceae > Tabrizicola. The sequence continues at coordinate 51,791 of JAAUPC010000001.1, read as the reverse complement.
CGGCGCGGTCTTGGCCAGGCGCTTCTGCTTCACCAAGAGCGACAGCGCCTGGAAACGACGGCCACCGGCCGGGATCTCGAACATGTCGGTCTCGACCCCATCGGCATCGAGCATGGGCCGGACGTTCAAGCCCTGCAGCAGGCCGCGCCGCGCGATGTCTTCCGCCAGTTCCTCGACCGAGACGCCTGCCTTGATGCGCCGCACGTTGGACTGGCTCAGCACGAGCTTGTCGAAGGGAATGTCCCGTGAGGGGGACAGGGTGACTTTCTGGGCTGCTTTCGCCATCAGAGCTTCTCCACGACGGGCGCCGGAAGCCACTCTCCCGATCTCACTCACCGTCACCCCTCAACTCCCCAACCTTTCCCTCTCTTCGGCGTTCTTGACCGCGGTCAAGAAGTCCAAGCTGCATGTTCTATGAGCCCAGGATCGTTTCAAAATATGCCTCGGGCTGCCTGATCGTCTCCCCTTTCCCCAAGAGGTAATCTAAGATCACTAGAAGCCGTCCAGCGCCGGTTTTTTCGAGGCCACGCATCAGCTTTTCTTGGCGTATTCTAAGCAATCGCCCGATATCGAAGAGAACGCGGTTGAGGGCTTCTCCTGTTCGAGGTGGGTCTGGAAAGAAGTCAGAGACCTGTGTGAAGTCTGTCCATGACATTTTTGCAGGGTCTCGGTTCATGGAAGGCCCTGCAATGTTTTGGTCAGTGCTGGTCTGTTTTCCCTGCGCGTCTTTCTTAATGAATTCTTTTTTTATGGACTCTATCTGCCGGTTATTTTGTCCGTTCCTGGCGGACATTTCGCGCGTGCAATCATGGGTGAGGGCTTGGTCGCGTGATTGGATTTCGTCCACGGCCGCGCTCGAACTCTCGCACTCTCCGTAGCTCTGCGCTGCGTTGGCTCCGAGTTCGCGGAGATCAGCGATGATCTGCAAGATTGCATCAACCGTGAGGGTTGCTCGTCTAAGGATGTTCCTGATTGCTCCGAGGGAGGACAACCGCGCTTCGTCGAGGCGCTGGTCCTGAAGAAGGGATGCGCGCAGTGCTAGTGCTTCTGCCCTAAGGGAGCGAAGGCGTTCACGCTTCTCCGCAACCTTTAACGCTTCAGCCGCCAGCGTGTCGTGGTTCTGTATCAGTTGGTTCAGGTCGATCCCGAACGCGTCTCGGATAATGCCGCCATACCGCAGGGGGAAGCGTTTGCCGTTTGCCGAGTACTTCCGGTCGATGAGGCCGGCTGCGTCAAGACGGCCCAAGCAGCGACGCAAGGTCCTCTCATCGATGCCGTTTGCACGCTCAGACAAGGAGGCGTTGGAGGGGAACACAACGGTAAGTCTGGGTGGGGTCTCACCATTTGTGGTTTGTCGATCTCGGGGAAGAAAGCTGATCAGGGCCGTCAAGACTGTGATGTCGTTGCTCGTCAGGCCAAGTTCTTTCCGCAGGGCGCGTACCGGTCCCACAAGTTCGTAGATAGTAGGGCAGGCAATAGCTCTCGGTTCCGCCATGGCGGTTCGTGTTTGGGTTACATGTCTCATATGTGTTTACGGAAGAAAAAGCTTCCCCGGTCACCGCGAGCGGTGTTGAACTCGATTCGTTTTGGGGGTATCAATCAGGTGTCGAGACTGATTGAGGCCCTTCGGAAGCACCGCTTTCGGGGGGTCTTTCCTTTTCTGGCCGGTCCTCCTTTCGTTTTCTGCTCGTTGCTCTTGATGTCTTGACCTCGGTCAAGACACGGGGTCGTCACTCTGAGCCATCTTGACCGCGGTCAAGAAGCTCGCTGATCAGCTTCCGGATGGCGTCTTCAACGCGCGGGGCAAGGTCAGCGTCCACATCGATGGTAATGCGGTTGCCTTTGCGGCCGATCTTCACGCGCTCACATTGCTCAACCTTGGGTGTAGTTGCCTTGGTGGCCGTGAGCAGCGTAACCGCTGCGTCAAGTCGGTCTGGGCCTGGCAAGTTGCGGGGGATTTCACGAGCAACTTCTCTGGCTCTCGCGACGTCCTTCTCGCACAGCCTGAAAAGCTTCTCCCAGACTCGCCGACCAACGCCATGTGCAGGTCCGATTGCATGGATCAGCTCCTTCGGAATGCCGGTGGCGATACGGTTCATCCGCGAGACGAGCGACTCGTCGATCTGAAGTGCCCGATAGGCGATGGTCTGGGCGTTCTTGCGTGTCTCGTCAGTTTTGCCAAGCTCCCGAATGATCCCAGCGACGAACAGGGCCCTCTCGATAAACGATGGGTCTTGGCGGGCATTGTTCTCTACACCCTGGGCGATCAGTGCTTCCTCTTCGGTCATCTCCATGACCGTGGCGCGCACTTTCTGACCAAGTTCACGACAGGCGAGAAGCCTGCGGCGTCCATAGACGATTTCAAGTGCCCCGTCTTGGGTTCGGCGGACAAGAACCGGAACCTTTTGCCCGTGCTCACGGATCGACGCGACGAGCTCCTCGAGGCCATCGCTCGGATCGATGCGATCCATGACCGCGGACATTCGCACAGTGCTCGGGTCGATCAAGCGCGTGGCGTGTTTGTCTTCTTCCAACACCGATGCTTGCGCTCGAGCGACAGTTGGGCTCGTGCGCTTCAGATCGGTATCCGCATCCTCATCCGACGTTGACGCTTTACCCATCGCGTTCTTGAGTGAGTCCCCGAAGACCTTACGCGCCATGGCTACGCCCCCATGCCTTGAGGATTTCGCGCTCAACTTCGTCGGTCACCCGTGAAACGGACTCGATCGCACGCTCGTATGTTCTGCGGTTCACCTCGCGAGGTTCGACCTCAAAAATGCTCTGCTGGGTGTTTGCGGCATCACCTACCGCCGTCGACTTCAGGAACTCGGCAGGGAGGACCGCATCGCCAAGGACCGTCCGAAGTAGAGAAGAGATCTGGACCTGTGGACCGTCGGTGTTCTCGTACCGGGTGATCAGCACCCGAACGAAGTTCAGACCGTGCTCACGAGCATGCGCCTCGACGACGCCCATCAGGTTGCTCGCCATGCCGAGAAAGCTTGCCAGAGACATCACATCAAGCATGGACGCGTTGAGCGGGATCAGGACCCCAGTGGAAGCAAAGAGGGCGGAGATCACCGAGAAGTTCAGCTGCGGTGGGGTGTCGAAGATAACCACATCATACCTGCTCAGGACAGGCTCAAGCGCTTCACGGATCCGACTGTGGAAGGTGGTGGCGCCGTGTCTGAAGCTCAAAGCGACCTCGAACTCGTACTCCATGATGTCCATGGAGGCCGGGATCAGATCCACAGTCGGGAAGTTCGTCTTTCGAATGATATCGGAGGCGGGCAGGGGACCTTCCGACCGGATCAGATCGTAGGAGGTCGCCATGTCCGGATCGAGTTCAGGGGTCACCCCGAACAGGTTCGTCAGACTTGCCTGGCTGTCGAGGTCGATAAGCAGGACCCGATAGCCGCGAAGGCCCAGAAGCTGACCAACATGAGCAACGGTTGACGTTTTTGCGGACCCGCCCTTCAGGTTGAAGATTGTCACGACCTGGCACGGTTCGCCGGCTCTTCTGTGAGGGTGCTCATCGGGCTTGATCCTGCCCGTCTCAAGAAGGACGCGTTGGGCCTCGACCATTTCTTCGGCAGAGAAGCTGCGGCGGTTGCCACCCTCAAGGATGCCTTCGGGAAAGCCCTCGAGGTTTGACACATGGTGGCGGAAGGTGTTCTGGTTGATCCGAAGCAGATCGGCGGCTTCCCGCATCGCGAAACGACGGAGACCCTTCTGGGCATCCGGTGGGAACGTCTCCTGCACATGTTCACGCAACCGGCTACCGAGCCGCTTGGACATGACATCGAATCTTTGAGATGCCCGTATCCCGCTCATCACTGCCCTCAAGTCTTTATTGTTTTGTAGACCTTAACAGTTTTGGTGAGTAAATCTAGCCCAATCCGTTGAGCGGCCTAGGGGTGTTGAGGCGGCAGTTTCCTGACGAGAAAAAACCGTGAAGTATCAGCGTCTTGGGCAACCTTGTTCGCAGAGCACTTCAACAGTTCGTAGCCCGCGATGTCATGGCCACAACATGTATTGTCGACGCCTACGTAACGCAGATCTTCAGAATCGCTCGACCGATTCCCACGACTTCACGCAAGCAGCCCCAGCCTCTCAGCCCTTTCCAACAGCATCTTCACGGATGACGGCTGCCAGCTTGTCCGCCCGCGGGGCGTGCGCTCGCGCATCGCTTCCAGTCTGGTGCAGATCGCCTGAAGCGTGATCTCGGGGTCCGCGCCCTTGATGGCAGCGACGATGGCGGGCAGGCGGTCGTCGGTTTCGCGGCGGCCGGCGCGGTCCAGTACCGTGGGCGGCAGGAAGCCGTCCCGGACATAGGCGTTGACCGCGCGCAAAGCCGGCTTTGCGTCCATTGACGCTCGTGGGGCAGGGGGCCGTTGACGATGCGCACCACATCTTCCCAGGCTAAGTCGGGCCGCAGGCGGCGGACATGGGGCACCCAGTCCTGCGCCGTCTCGTTCAGGCGTTCCATATAGCCGTCCTGCCGGGCCAGCCGCACCTTGCGCAGCGGCGCCGGATCCCGGACGCGCAGGCCCGGATTGCCGCCAATCCGGCCTTTGGTTCGTGCGCTGACCAGGCCGGCCTTGGTGCGTTCGCGGATCAGGGCGCGCTCAAACTCAGCGGCGGCGCCGAGGACCTGCAGGGCGAACTTGCCCTGCGGCGAGGACGTGTCGATCGGGTCCATGAGTGAACGGAAGAAGGCGCCCTTCGCCTCCAGCCGTTCGATCACCTCAAGGAGATGCGAGAGCGACCGCGCCAGCCGGTCTATACGCACGACGACCAGTGTGTCGCCCTTGCCGATCCGCTCCAGCACCCGCGCCAGCACCGGCCGCGCGCGGTTCCCGCCCGAGGCTTGCTCTTCATGGATCTCTGCGCAGCCCGCGGATTTCAGGGCCTGCGACTGGGGCAGGGGGGTCTGATCCTCGGTCGAGACGCGCGCATAGCCGATCAGAGGCATCAAAACGGCCGTTTGCAGTTTCATACACCACTAATAAACGACCGTTTCCCTGCAAAGTCAGTCACCTAGAAGGTCGGTCGCGGGGTTCTCGCTGATCTCCACATCGGCATAGTACTTCTGGGCCTGCACGGCAGAGCGGTGCAGCGATAGCTTCATCGCGGCCGCCAAAGGTGCGCCGTCCAAGGCGGCTTGGGTCAAGAACCCGGCACGCAGACCGTGCGGTGTGGCGAAGTCAGCCGGCAGACCCGCTAGGACTAACCGGTGTCGCAGGATCGTGCGCAGCGCATCCGAGGCAAGGTGACGGGGCAGGGGGCGGTCGGACAAGGAGATGGGCCGAAACAGCGGCCCATCGGTAATCTTGGTCACCTCCAGCCAATGCACCAGCGCGCGGGCAGCGCGGCCTTTCATCGGGAGACGTGGGGCCTGGTCCTTTTTCGTGGTCTTGGTCTCCAAAAGCCGAATCCAGACCAGACCCTTGGGTCTGAAGTCATCAAGGCCGATATCTTCGACGTGCAGCGCCGTTACCTCCGACCGCCGCCGTCCACCACTGGCGAAGGCCAGCATCAGCATGGCGCGGTCTCGGATGCCGCGATGGCTGTCGTCGCAGGTGGCCAGCAGCGCCTCCAGAATGTCTCGCGTCACGGGCTTGGGCGATTTCGGCACCCGGGGGCGCGCATTCGCGCGCCGGGCCTTTTGCCGAGCTTGTTGCACCAGAGGCGACGAAAACGGCGATGGGAGGTTGCGCATCCGGTGGAACGCCTGCCAGCTGGCGATCCGGCGATCCAGAGTGGCCGGGGCGGGGCAGGTCAGCTCCCGTCGTAACCCGATGGCGATCAGCTCCATCGCAACCTCCCGTGCGATGCCCTTCTTGATGGTCAGGTCTTGCGCGTGATCGAGGATGAAGCGCAGCGCGACCTTCTCGTCCTCGGGCCAGTCCAACGGCTTGCCGAATGAGGCCATCTTCCAAGCCGCTATATAGGCCAGATCGCGTTCCCAGGCGCGCAGCGTATTGGGTGGTGTGCCGCGCCTGTACAGGTCGTTCAGCGCCGACTCATCCGCGTCGGAGAGTTGCGCATAGGCTGGCAGAGCGAGCACAGTCATATCCGCGCCTTGCAGAGGTAAGGCAAAATCGCTATATGTAAGGAACTCATATAAATCCCCTTGGAGGCTGCCATGCAGGAATCGACCGTGACGACCAAGGGCCAGACCACCCTGCCGAAGGATGTGCGTTCCGCCCTCAAACTGCACCCGGGTGACCGGGTTCGGTACATGATCCTCGACGGAGGCGAAGTCCGACTGGTGCGCTGCAGGCCCGTGATGCAACTGGCAGGCTTGCTAAAGGACCGGACTGACAAGCAGGCGAGCCTTGAAGATATGGACGAGGCGATTGCCAAAGGCGCTTCTGGCCAATGACGTCCCAAACGTCCGTACTCATGACCGGGGTTGATACCAATGTCCTGGTCCGTTTTTTGGTGCAGGACGATGTCGCACAGGCCACGGCAGCGCAGGACCTGATGGCGACATTCACCGAAGCGGCACCAGGCTTCATCTGCCGCGAGGTTCTGATCGAGTTGGTCTGGGTCCTGGAGCGCGCCTATTCTTTGCCGCGACCTGATATCGCCCGGGCTCTCGACGGCCTCATGGAGGCGCGTGAATTGGTGATCGAGGCCGCAGATCGTGCCGCGATTGCCGTGGACCGCTATCGCAAGGGTGGACCCGGCTTTGCCGATCAGATGATTGCGCTGGCAGGGCAGGGGGCTGGCTGCCAGGCGACGGTCACCTTTGACCGCAAGGCGGCTGGCCTTCCCGGGATGTCGTTGCTGGGCGCAGTTTCCGACCATTGATCCGAGGGTTCTCCAACAGGTTTCTCGGGCCAGAATGCGCCCTTTCCACGTCCAGATCAACACACATGATAAGGCGGACTTATCGTGGGTAATACTCTCAGACAAAGAACCGCCATGTAGTGCGCAAAAAGAACAATTTTTGCACATTAAGCTGAAAGTCATCCTTTTCTACTTGGCCAAGACTCAAGGAGCAGGGGACTGCCACATCGGCTCGGGATGACGCGCCGCGCAAGGGGACGTGACTGACACCTCGGTCGCAGTGTTCCGCGGAAGACAGGCCCTGAAGATACCATTAGAGCGAACTCCCGGATCCGTCCCCGCAGAGTTACTGCAAAGTTTCTTGCGGCCTGCATACAATTTACCTTGCACGATGCATCTGCTCTGCATATTTTCTTGCGAGAAGTTGGGACCAAGCCATGACTTACCGATTCGCCGACCTTGTCCAATCCTGCGCCGAAACGCTTACCCCGTCCGAGCGGCGGATGATCGCTGCCGTTCTGGCGCAACCGCGGCAGGCGGCGCTGGCGTCGGTGACCGAACTTGCCCGACAGTCGGGGGTGCATGAGGCCACGGCATCGCGGCTTGCGCGCAAGCTGGGATTTGATGGCTTTGCGGCGTTTCGCGCCTCGCTGCAGTCGGAATTCCTGCCGACCGAGGAAACGGCAACGCGGATGCAGCGCGCCATGCGCAGCGCGGGCGAGGGGGGGGGCGTTGGCCACCCTTGCGGCGGCGGAGCGTGCGGCGCTGGACACCCTGTTGTCCCATGTCAGCGAAGCGCAGGTGTTGCAGGCGGCTGGCTGGCTGATGGCAGCGCGGCGCATCTATGTCTTTGGCCGTGGCAATGCCGAGGCGTTGTCCCTGCTGATGGCCAAACGGTTTTTGCGCTATGGCCGCGACGTGACCCTTCTATCGGGTGATGCGCGCAGCCTTGCCGAAGGCGTTTTGGGCATGGCCGACGGCGACGTGCTTTTGGTTTATGCCTTCCGGCGATCGCCACGGGCCTATCCGGCGCTGGTTGATCATTGCCGCGCCATCAGCGCGCGGGTCATCGTGATTTCCGACACGACCGGCCCGATGCTGATACCGGCACCCGACCTGATGCTGTCGTCACCGCGGTCGATGGACGCCGACAGCTTTCAGACCCTGACCGTGCCGATGGCGATTTCGAATGCCATCGTCATCGCGGCCGGGGCATCCGAGGAAATGCAGACGTTACAGAAACTTGAAACACTCGGCTCGCTGATCAAGCGGTTCGAATAACGACGTAAACCGGAGAGGAGACGGACATGACCCACTTCAAGTGGACACTTGCGGCTTGCCTGATGGCCAGCACGGCCGCAGCGCAAGACCTGAACACGATGACCGCCGAAGACCTGCTGCCGATGGCGCAGACCGAAGGCTCGGTGATCGTCTACAGCTTTACCAGCCGGATCGCCCGGGTGGAGGAGGCGTTCGAAGCGGCCTATCCCGGCATCGATATGCAGGGCTTCGACATGTCCTCGACCGAACAGATCGCGCGGCTGAAGGCCGAGGCGCAGGCGGGCACGGTGAATGCCGATGTGGTCTATATCTCGGACGCGGCGGTGGTCATTCCGGAATTGCTGAATGCCGGGATCATCGAAACCTATGTCCCGCCGCGCGTGGCAGGCCTGCTGGATGCGGGCGAGACATCGCCTCTGCTGGCGCAGCGGCTGTCGACCAAAGTGCTGATGTATGCGGAAGACGCCTATCCCGATGGCGCGCCGGTTGACAGCCTGTGGGATCTGACGCGCGAAGAATGGAAGGGCAGGGTGGTGATGGTCGACCCGCTGCAGCGTGGTGATTATCTGGACCTGATGACCGAAATCGTGCTGCAATCCGACGCGATGGCTGCGGCCTATGAGGCCGAGTTCGGCATGCCCATCGACCTGGGCGGTGCGGCGAACGCAGGTCAGAAGTTCATCACGGACCTGTTCGCCAATGACCTGATCCTTGTCGGTTCGACCGATGATGTGAATGCCGCCGTCGGCAAGACCGGCCAGACCAACCCGCCGATCGGCTTCACCACTTACTCCGACCGCCGCGACAATGAGGATGAAGGCTGGGCGCTGCAGGTCGCCAATGACGTGGCACCTGCGCCAGGGATCATTTTCCCCGCCGTTGTGGCGTTGGCGACCGGGGCGAAGAATCCGGCGGCGGCGCGGCTGACCATCGACTTTCTGATGGGCGATGACAGCGACACGGGCGGCGATGGGTTCAAGCCGTTCTATGTGGCGGGTGACTATGCCACGCGCAGTGATATCGTGCCCCACCCCGATGCCATTCCGCTGGCCGATTTCAACGCCTGGTCCATCGACCCGGCCAAGACGGCGGCAGCCCGGGCTGCGGTTGGTGACCTTGTCCTGACGCTGCAATAAGCGCCCCGCCGTCCGGCCCGCCCCTGCACCAAGGGGTGCGGGCCGGACACGTCTATCCCCCCCTCAGGCCCGAAAGGATGACCGGCATGGCGACCCTCGCCCCTGCCCCAGAGCCGCATATCGCCCAAGAAGGCCGCCGCGTTTTGTTCCGCCCCGGCCTTGTCCTGAAGCTGGTGGTCCTTGCGATCCTCGTCGTGCTGATCGTAGGGCCGATGATGGGAACGGTGCTGTCCACGCTGACGCCGACGGCGATCACCGCCTGGTCAGACGTGCTGGTGGGGCGGCTTGCGCCTAACCTCTTCTGGTGGCCGCTGGTCAATACCATGGTGATCGGTGTCGTCTGTGGCGTGGTCTGCGTGCTGTTGGGCGGGTTCCTCGCCTGGGCCGTGGTGATGACCAATATTCCGTTCCGCATGACCATCGGCGTTATGGCGACCTTGCCCTTCATGATCCCGTCCTTCGCCACGGCGCTGGCCTGGGGGGGGCTCTTCAAGAATGACCGGATTGGTGGCGACGTGGGCTGGCTGCAGGGCATGGGGATCGACATTCCCGACTGGCTGGCCTGGGGCATGGTGCCGACGCTGGTGGTGCTGATCCTGCATTATTTCAGCTTGGCCTTCACGATCATCGCAGCCTCGCTGGCCACGGTGAATTCCGATCTGGTCGAGGCGGCGCAGATCGCCGGGGCCAAGGGCCGCAAGATCCTGATGGGGATCATCCTGCCCGTCACCACGCCCGCGCTGATTGCCGCCGGGTCGCTGTGCTTTGCGGGGGCCGTGTCGAACTTTGCCGCGCCTGCGCTGCTGGGGCTACCGGTCAGGATGCAGACCCTGTCCACCCGACTGTTCGGGATGATCGAGGTCGGCCAAACCGCGCGCGGCTTTGTCATCGGCATCTTGCTGGTGCTGATCTCGGCACTTTTCCTGTGGCTGGGCAACCGGGCGGTCAGCGGGCGGCGGTCCTATGCCACCATCACCGGCAAGGGCGGCCGCGCCAAACGGTTCGACCTTGGCACCGCGCGCTGGCCGCTGTTCGCCGTCGCTGCGCTGATCCTGCTCTGCGCCACCGTAGTGCCGGTCATCATTCTGCTGGCCTCGTCACTGGCACCCTCGTCAGCGGCGTTGTTTTCCAACTGGACGCTGCACTACTGGATTGGTGAAAGTACTGCCAATATCGCCCAAGGGACACCGGGCATATGGCACAATCCCGACATCCTGTGGTCCACCACTGTAACGCTGGGGCTGGGGCTGTGCGTCGCTTTCACTGGTATGTTCATTGGCCTCTTGGCCAGCTACACCACCGCGCGCTACCGCTCTGGCTGGTTGTCAGCGTCCATCGTGCAGATCAGCTTTCTGCCGCTGCTGATCCCCGGCATTGCCTTTGGCGCGGCCTACATCGCCTTCTTCGGCGCGCCAATCGGGCCACTGCCTGCGCTTTATGGTACTTTTGCCATCCTCGTCATCGCGGGCACCGGCTACCTTTTGCCGTTCAGCGTGCAGACCGGCCGCGCGGTGATCCAGCAGGTGTCGGGCGAGTTGGAGGAGTCGGCCCGCCTGACCGGCGCATCCTTTGCGCGGCGGATGTGGGCGATCACCGTTCCCTTGGCCATCCGAGGGCTGGCGGCGGGGGGGATACTGATCTTCGTCAAGATCATCCGCGACCTGTCACTGGTCGTCTTGCTGTTCACCCCGACCATGCCAGTGATGAGCGTGCTGGCCTATCGCTATGCCTCTGAGGGGTTCACGCAGTTCGCCCATGCGATCACGGTGCTGATCCTGGTCCTGTCGATCATCGCCACGCTTATTTCCAACCGGCTGCAGACCAAGTCGCAGCCTTGGCTCAAGGCCTGACATCATGCTTGAACTCAAATCCCTGACCAAATTCTTCGGCAACGTCGCGGCGGTTCGCGATGTGTCTCTGTCGGTGCCGGATGGCGCGTTTCTGGTGCTGCTGGGCCCCTCGGGCTGTGGCAAGACCACGCTGCTGCGGATGCTGGCCGGGCTGGAACTGCCAACCTCGGGGCAGATCGTGTTTGACGGGCAAACCGTATCAGATGGTGACCGGCAATGGCAGGTTGACCCGGCCAAGCGGAATTCCGGTCTGGTGTTCCAATCCTACGCGCTCTGGCCGCACATGACGGTGCGCGGCAATGTGGGTTGGCCGCTGAAAGTGGCCGGGATGGATGCCGCCGCCCGCACCCGGCGGGTGGACGAGGTGCTGGCGATGCTGGAGATCCTTCCGCTTGCCGAACGCTATCCCAACGAGATCTCGGGCGGGCAGCAACAGCGCGTGGCCATCGCCCGGACCATCGCGCCGAAACCAGGGGTCCTGCTGTTTGACGAGCCACTATCGAACCTGGACGCCAAGCTGCGCGTGGAAATGCGCACCGAACTGATGCGCCTGCACCGGGCGACCGGGGCGACGGCGGTCTATGTGACGCATGACCAGATCGAGGCGATGACGATGGCCACCCATGTCGCCGTGGTCAACAAGGGCCGGATCGAGCAATTCGGCACCCCGCAGGATCTGATCGACCACCCCGCCACAGCTTTTGTCGCAACCTTTGTGGGCACGCCGCCGAACAACATCGTGCCCGTGGTGAAAACGGGATGGGCTGGACGGTTGGCGGGCGGCATATGGGCATCACCCCGCCGGTGGACGACTGCCTGGCCATGTTCCGGGCCGAGAGCCTGACCGTCGCCCTGACCGAAGGTGCGCGCACCCTGCCGATGGAATGGTCGAGATCTCGACCATCGCAGGCCGCACGATGGCCACGGCGCTGGCGGATGGCCTGCGGCTGACGGCGGTGCTGGACCGCCCGCCTGCGGCGAGGGTCGGTGATCGGGTTCACCTGGGCTTGCCCGACGTGCCCGATGCCTGGTTCACCACAGCTGGCGAAAGGATCGCCTGATGCGGCTCCTTCTCGTCCGCCACGGACAATCCGAATGGAACGCGGGCCGCGTGCTGCAAGGGCAGGCGGACATTCCGCTCAGCACGCTTGGGCGCGAACAGGCGCGGGCCTTGGCGCCTGTCATTGCGCGGATGCAGCCTGACCGGGCCATCACGTCAGACCTGGCGCGCGCCGCGACACCGCCGCGCTGATCGGCCACCCCGAGGCCCGGCAAGAGCCTGCCTTGCGCGAGATTGACGTGGGTGCCTGGCAAGGGCGGTCCATTCCCGAGCTGATCGCCGCCGATGCCGATCGCCTATGCCGGCTGGCGCGCCGGGACGGCACCGGCCCGAGGGCGGCGAGGTCTGGGAAGAATTCACCACCCGGACCGCCGCCGCGATCCGGGCCGAGATGGCTGGGGGGCGCTCCGGCACATTGCTTGCGGTCTGCCATGGTGGTGTGATCCGGGCGCTGTTGCAGCGGTTCCTGAACCTTGCCCCACGCCAGATCATTCCGGCCGCCCCGGCCAGTGTCACCTCGCTGCGGATGGACCCGACCGGCAGTGACGCCCGGCTGGAACTGTTCAATTATCGCGCGGGCGAGATGGACCTCGACCCGCCAGACTGACCTTGCCGCGAACCGAAACCGCAACAGACCCACAAAGAGGCCAGGACCATGCAAGTTGCCGGAATGCTGATGGGCGCGCGCCTGCTAAGCCATGTCGGCTTTCCGGTGTCTGAAGTCTTGGGACCTGATGCGTCGGAAGACCAGATCCAGGACTTGATCGACCGGCATGGGCAGGTGTTCGTCAAGCCGATGTTCCGGGGCGGTGTCGGCAAAAAGGGCAAGGCGGGCCTGATCGGTAGGGCGCGCGATCTGCGCACCGCCCTGGCCGAGAAGGAGCGGCTGTATTTCGCCGAACACCGGCATGGCAACATGGCAGCCAAGGCGCTGGGTGTCACGTTCGAGGGGGCCGTCCCGGCGGATCACGAGGTCTATTTCTCGATCAGCGATGACACCCGTTTCCGCGCGCCGACGATGACCCTGACCCATCGCGGCGGCGTTGATATCGAGGATCTGGACAGGTCTGAGATTGCCAATGTGCCGTTTGACGCGCTGACTGGCCTCAAGGCCTTTGTGGTGGCCAATGCCCTGACCGACATTGGCGCGCCGAAAGAGCTGATCTCGCCCTTGACCCAGTATCTGCCCAAGCTTTGGGAGCTGGTGCATCACTATGGGATGACCACGCTGGAGCTGAACCCGATCCGCATGGCGCGAGGAGCGGACGGGCGCCTTGTGCCCATCGCCTGCGATTTCAAATGCAGCTTTGACCGCGACGATCCGCGAGTCAGCCGGCTGGGCCTGCCGTCCTGGCTGTTCGCGGCCGATCTGTCAGAGTTCGAGCGCGAGGTGAACCTTCTGCGCACGCATCAGGCCAGTCGGATGTCTTTGTCATCAACCCGGCTGGCACGATTCTGGCGCCGACCTTTGGAGGCGGGGCCAACAGCCTGGTGACCGAGGTGCTGGGCGACCGCGCCATCATCTCGTCTGACTTCGGGGGAAACCCACCTTCTGAGAAGATGAAGGCCGTCGCAGGCATCTGTTTCCGGCACTTTCTGAAGCAGACCAACGTGCTGTTCATCATCGGCGGCAAGTCGAACAACACTGACATACTGGAAACCTTCCGGGGGATCGGCGACGCCCTGCGCGAGCAGTTTGCAACGTCGGGGCCAGTGCCCTTGTATGTCGTGGTGGGGCGGGGCGGGCCGAACCTGGTGCGCGGCATGAGCAATCTGTCCGATACGCTGGACAGCCTGGGGGTGCCTTACCGCTTTTTCGGCTTTGACAGCGCGATTTCCGAGGTCGTCACCTATGCGCGCGACATCGACAGCTGGATGCAGACCGGCGGACGTGCAGCCATTGCCCGCGCCATGAACATCACACTCTAGAGGATCGCCATGCGCCGCAATCGAGTAGCCGGGCTGCCCTGGTATCTGGGCATCGACATCTGGACCAGGTCGCCACAAGGGCGGACCGGGTCTGTGTCCTGAACATCCTGGGCGGTGAAAGCCGCCTTGTCACGCCGGTCAGCCATGCTTTTTCCGGCGGCAATGTGGCGTTTGGCACGTCTCCAGGGCGGTCCGGGCAAGTGCTGGCCACCGCGTTGGGCGATATTCCGGTCTTCAACTCGGTGCTGGAGGGTCTGCGCGCGGGCCACGGCTTTGACACCGGGGTTGTCTATCTGCCGCCAGCAGGCGTGCGCGACGGTGTGGCCGAGCTGATCCGCGTCAATCCTGACCTGAAGAAGATCGTCATCGTCACCGAGAAGATTGCCGTCCACGACGCGCGGGAAATCCGGGCCATGGCGCAGGGCAATGGCATCGACGTGATCGGTGGCAACTGCCTGGGTGTCGCCGATAGCTGGAACCGCGTGCGGATCGGCGGCGCACTGGGTGGCGACAGCCCGGACGAGTCGCTGATCAAGGGCTCGGTCGCCGTCTATTCCAACTCGGGCGGGTTCACCACGACCATCGCGCGCTACATGGCAACGGCGGGCTGGGGGACGACGACGCTCGTCTCGTCGGGAAAGGATGTCTACATCCAGTATTCGGCGCGCGATTTCGCCATTGCCTTTCAGAACGACACGCGCAGCAAGGCGGCCGTCCTTTATGCCGAACCGGGCGGCTATTACGAAGAGGCGATCGATTGGCAAAAGCCGGTCGTCGCTTGTGTGGTCGGGCGCTGGAAATCCAGGCTGACCCGCCCTGTCGGCCATGCCGGCGCCATGGCGGGCGACGGCGATGCCGCCGAGGACAAGGAGCGCTGGTTCTTGCAGGCCTTTGGCACAGCGGGCATCTTTACCCAAGCCACGCCGCATGCCTCGGCCAAGGGCGCGCTGGTGACCAATATCGCGGATATCCCGGCTGCGCTGACAGCCGTGATGGCCCTGAACGGCACCGCTCCGGATTTTGCGCCCAGCGGGTCACTGGCCCTGAAGCCCTGGATCGCGAACGATCAGGGGCTGACCCTGCCTGCGCATATCGCCCTGCCGGTGGTGGAGGCGCCCGAGCCTTATGCCAGCCAGATCGCAGGTCTTGCCGGGCAGATTGGCGCGGTGATCGCGCGTCAGGGCATGAAGGACCGCTCGGGCGCGACCCAGCTGGATGAGACGACGCAGGTGACCAGCGTCCACGGCCATTCGGTGCTGGCTTTGGCGCAGCGGTCGGTCAGCACGATGCTGGCCCTGCCGCTGACGCATGATCTGGCGGATGCGAATGGCGATCTCTTGATGGATCTGGCCCTGATGGGCGAAACCGATCTGGAAGGTGACCCGATCCTTGCCGCCGCCGATGGCGCGCGGGATGCAGGGAATGCGCCTAACGCGGTGCTGGCGGTGGCGGCGGCTTTGACCGGTCCGGTGCGGGTTGATCGCGCCTTGGCCTGTGTACGGGCGCTGATCGCGCTGTTTGCTCCAACCTCGCTGCGTGACGGCACCGACAGCGCCTTTGACCTGGGCGAGGTCAAGGCAGATGAGGCGGCGCGACGCCTGTTTCTGGCCAGCGACGCGGATCAGGGCGATCCCCGGGCGGCGGCCCTTTTGGACGGGCTGGAGGCGCGGGGGGCCAAATCGGTTTTCGTGGACTATCTGCGAAGTCTTGGGGCGCCCCTTTCGCGGGATGCCGTGCTGGCTGCGATTACCACCACACTGGTCTGGGGCCCTTGCGGCGCAAGCGTGTCAGCCGGTTGTCAGCCGAGGTGCTGCCCTGGTATCTGCGGCTTTATGGGGTGATGATCGCCGCCAGCGTTCCGGCAAGCGGGCATCGCGCCGGGCAGTTCTGCGGCGTTGCGCGCCGCGATCTTTACCGATCAGCCACCGCGTCCGATCTGATGTTTCTGGCCCTGACCGGTCGGCACGCAATGGCCGCCGAGGCGCGGCAGATCGCGCGCCTGTCGGGCTTGCTGATCTCGAACGGTCCGGGCGCGATCACGGCGCAGGGGGCCAAGGGTGCGGTCTCGGCCGATGGGCCGCAAACGCCTGAGCGCGTGCAGATCAACAAGGCCATGATGGGGTTTCTGACCCATTCCGGCTATAGTCACGGCGGCAATGGCTTTGAAGGCATCGCCTTTCTTATGGAGCAGTTCGCTGGCAGCGGTCTGACCGATCCCGCCAACCCAGACCATGGGCTGGACCTGACTGCCATGGCGACCCGCTTTGCAACCAGCTTCAAACGCGAAAAGGCGGTTGCCAAAGACGAGGGCCGCGAGCCGCGAGCCATTCCCGGCGTCAACCACCCGGTGTTTCGCGGCAAGCCAGTAAACATCGACCCGCGCGCGCGTTTTGTCGCCGATGACCTGGAAGCACATGGCGAATACAACGTGTTTCTGGCGTTCTACAGCGAACTTGTCCTTGCGCTGAAACGCACAGGCGCCACGCCGACTGTGTTCTGTGTCAACGTCGATGCAGTGATCGCGGCGCTGTTGCTGGGTATGCTGTGGAACGACCGCCGCTCTGGCGCCCTGTCGCAACAGCGAATGGAAACGGCAGCCTTCACCATCTTCCTCTTCGGTCGGATGATTGGTGCCGTGGCTGAAATCGACGACCACTTGAACCGCGGCCGAAACATGGACACGCGGACGCCGGTCAAGGACTGCGGCTTTGTGATGTAGGCAGATGGGTGCAATCAAGGTGCCAGCGGACCAGATCTGGCCCCCCACCACCGATGTCGAATCTTACACTGATGTGTGGTCTCGGCAGTCAAAGCTGAAGGCAAGCGGCTGATCCATAGAGGTTTGCAACGCTCCGCCCGGAGCGGCCCACCGATGTCTGAGTACTTCATGCCGCTTTCATCGTTCTGTTAGAATTCTGTAACCTTGGCGCAAGTTCGCGGCCATTCCTGCCAACTAGGCTTCTCGCATCACCGGGCTGTTGCCCCGCGCCATGACTGCGAGGAACCAAATGACATTCGACTTCATTGACATCGGGCTGATCCTGCGCTTCGGGATCAATATCACAGCCATGACGGTACTGATCTACGGCATGTTCTACTTGCGCTACCGGGACAAGGAACTGGTCACCGCTGCGTCGCTGTTCAACATCTTTGCCTTCGGAGTTCTGTCGATCCTTGGGTCAGTTGAGTTTTCGCTGGCGGCCGGTTTCGGCCTCTTCGCCATCCTTGCGCTGTTCACTCTGCGGTCGGAACAGATTTCCAAAATCGAGATCACCTATTTCTTCGGGTCCATCTCTATCGCCGTGATCTGTTCGATCCAGGGGACCACACTGCCGTTTGTGGGGTTTGTCGTCGGGTTGGTCCTCCTGGGAGCGTTCATCTTTGACCACCCGCGCATCCTGAAATCGGTCGACGGGATCAAGGTCACGCTCGACAAGATTGACCCGGATGCCTTGTCGGACCCGGCCAAGATGAGGACCGCGTTGTCGACCCGCCTGGGCGTTCAGGTGATGAGCTATCAGATCGTCGCGCTGAACTACATCACCGACATGGCGCAGATCAACGTGTTCTACCGCAAATGAGCGCGCCCCGGTCTATCTCCCTGCTTCTGGCGATTGTTTTTGGGCCTGCCGTCGCCCGTGCCGAGGCTGTGCAGGTGCTGGACGTCATGATCCTGGGCGAAAGCCGGGTTGCCGGACAGAAGGTTGGTGAGTTTTCGGCGCTGGTGTTTGACCCGGCACGCCAAACCCTGCTTGCAATCTCGGATCGGGGATACATCGCCACGCTGTCGGTTGATCTGTCAGGCGACAGGCTGGCTCGTGTGGACGTGACGGCCCTGCAAGTGCTGCTGGGACCGGATAGCGCACCGATGCCGAAGGGAACGTCTAACCCGGAAGCGGCGGCGATGCTGCCCGATGGCACTGTCGCAATCGTAGATGAAGCGGCAGCCCGGTTGGCGGTCTTTGACGCCAGCGGCCAGTGGTTGCGCGATGAAGCATTGCCCGCAGCCGTGAGCGACGTGACCCTGCAGGCAAGTGACAAGGACGGGATCGAGGCGCTTGCCTGGACACCCGTCACCGGTTTCGTTGCCATGACGGAAGAACCGCAGCTTGGTCAGCCGCGCCACTTGCATACCGTGCATACCGTCCAGGCTGGTGCGTGGGCAATTGATATGACCGGCCCCGAATCCGTCAGCATCAAGGCAATGGAAAGTGTGGGCGACCAGTTTTTCCTTCTGGAACGGACCCGTGACAACCAGACCGATGCCCTGACCCCCTACCTGCGCATTCTTGACCGCACGGAATGCCAGGCCGCCGCGACCTGTACAGGGCGCAGGCTTTCCATCGACTTGGGCGACATGGTCGATGCCGATTTCGAAGGTCTGGCCCATCTGGGCAACGGCCGCTTCCTGATGGTCAGCGACGACAAGATCGATGGTGACCTGCGGTCGGTGTTTGTTCTGTTTTCCCTACCCTGACGCCTCCCCCCTCAACCCTCTGAAAGGACATGAAAATGGATACCCGTATCGCACAGTCCCTGAGCAGCTTTGACACGATCTCGCTGGAGGGGCTGAATGCCAAAGCCGCCATGCTGGAGCGGCTGGACAACAAGTACATCGTCCCGGCAGACCGCCTTTTGCCGGCGTTCCAGCGGTTCGGCGAACTGTTCGACGTGCTGGAAATCAGCGGCAAGCGCGCATTCACCTATGCCACCGAATACTTCGATGACGAAGGCGCCCATGCCTATCACGATCATCACCAGGGCCGCCGCAAGCGGTGCAAGGTGAGGATCCGCAATTATGTCGACGCGGGCTTCAGCTATCTTGAGGTCAAGCTGAAGGACATCCGCGATGCGACGGTGAAAAAGCGGCTGAAGCTAGCACAGCCGTCGCGCGGGTTGTGCGACGAAGGCCTTGCCTTCATCGACGCGTGCCATACCGAAATGTACGGCACGCCCTTGGGCCGGAGCCTGATGCCTGTGATCGGCATGGAGTATGAACGCATCACGCTGGTCGCGCGGGAAGGCGGCGAGCGGATGACCATCGACACGCGGATGGCGTTCCGCGCGGCCAATGCGATGCGCGAGGCGGCACCTGACATGTTCATCCTCGAAACCAAGTCGGCGCGCGGCAACGGCATCGCGGACAAGATCCTGCGGGCCGAACACCTGCATCCGACCAAAAGCTGTTCGAAGTACTGCGTCGGCATGGCAGCCCTTGGGCTGGTCAGCCGACACAACCGGTTTCTGCCTGCCTTGCGCCGTCTGCAACTGGCCGAAGCCATCCCCGTCGCCCGCTCATACGCGCTTGCCGCCTGACACCGTCAATCCTTGAAAGGGAGATTACCATGCAATCGCATGCTTTACCCAACATGGGCGGTCACTCGTCGGAGGCGAGCCTTCAGGGACCGTTGCGTTTCAATCGTGCTCTTATCCTGCGGCTGGTTGTCTCCGCCGCCTTTCTGATCGCGGCGGCCGTCTATGCGGCGACAGGGGGCGGAGAGGCCGCCCTGTTGTTGGCGCTGGCGGCTGGGTTCGGCGGTTACATGGCGCTCAACATCGGTGCGAATGACGTCGCCAATAACGTCGGACCTACGGTGGGTGCGCGGGTGATGCCCATCGGGGCCGCACTTGTCATGGCGGCGGTTTGTGAAGCGGCTGGCGCAATCATCGCCGGGGGCGAAGTGTTGGGCACCATCCGCTCTGGCATCATCGACCCATCGCTGATCCCGTCCACTGAAACATATGTCTGGGCGATGCTGGCAGCCTTGTTGGCGGCAGCCTTGTGGCTGAACCTGGCCACAATGGTTGGCGCCCCTGTTTCGACCACGCATTCGATTGTGGGTGGCGTGCTGGGGGCCGGCATCGCGGCAGCCGGGGTGGGAATTGTCGACTGGGGCGTCATGGGCAATATCGCTGCGTCCTGGATCATCTCGCCCTTGTTCGGGGCGGCAATGGCAGCGGCCTGCCTTTATGTCGTCAAGCGCGGCATCACCTATCAGCCCGACCTCATCGCCTCGGCCAAGCGCGGGGTGCCGCTTTTGGCGGCGGCGATGGCTTGGGCCTTTACAACCTATTTGCTGATGAAAGGCCTGTCCAAGGTGGTCGACGTGTCGCTGACCGGGGCCGTGCTGGGCGGGCTGGCGTTGGCGCTGGTCGTCTGGGCAATGATGCGCGCCTATGTTGGGCGCCGGGTCACCGGGATCGAGAATTCAAAGTCCGGGGTAAACAGCCTGCTGGGCATTCCGCTGATCATGGCGGCGGGGGCCTTGTCCTTCGCGCATGGATCGAACGACGTGGCCAATGCCATCGGGCCGCTGGCGGGAATCGTCGATGCGCTGAGCACCGGTGAATTCCACGGCAAGGCAGGGATCCCGATGTGGGTGATGTTGCTGGGTGCGCTTGGCCTTGCCATCGGACTGTTGACCTTTGGCCCGCGTGTCATCCGGACGGTGGGGGATGAACTGACCAATCTGGATGCGATGCGCGCCTGGTGCATCGCCATGTCTGCGACGCTGACGGTGATCGTCGCCAGCCAGCTGGGCATGCCGATCTCGACCACGCAGGTCACGGTGGGCGCGGTTCTGGGCGTCGGCTTCCTGCGCGAGGTGCTGAAGGCGCGTCATGCGGCTATTCTGAGCGAAATCCGGGCCAACCACCCCGAGGGCGACACGGCAAGTGCAGAAGCCTTCATTGCACGGTTTCACGCAACGCCCTTCGGCGCGCGCAAAGCTATGCTTTCGGACCTGAAGGCCCGCAACCGGATGGGAGCGCCGACGTTGTTGGGCAAGGCTGACCGCAAGGCGCTCGCCCGCGCACACAAGCGCGATATCGTGAACCGTTCCTTGATGATCCGCATCTTTGCGGCATGGGTCATCACGGTGCCTGCAACGGCTATCTTGTCTGCACTGCTGTTTTTCACCCTGCGCGGCATGCTGATGCCCTAAGACGATCGGGCCGGTCAAAGGGCGCGGATGGCCGGTAGCAAGAGTGTTTGCGGCCGGCCATTTTGCTTGTCACCCACGCGGTGTGACCGCAGCCTGTCACATAGACGTCATCAAAACGTGAAACTTTGGAGAAAGCCTTGGCGACCGAGACGTTTTCAACACCTGATACAACCCCAAACGCGGCAAGGACACCGCGCATGCGCTTGTCAGCCCTTCTGTCCTTGTTCGCTATGGTGCTGCTTGTCAGTGCCATCGCGGGGGCTGGTTTGACCTTCTGGGTGGTCGTCAAGTCGGAACAGCTGGAAAGCCGCATTGCGCTGGCCCGTGCGTCTTATTCCGAATATCAGGCGCTGCAATCCAATCTCTACCGATTGTTCAAGGAAAAGGCTGACGCCCTACTGATCGGGGATCGTGATCGCTCGGCGCTGGAAACCGAAATCAAAGCGCAGATTGCTGCAAACATAGCCGAAATTCAGCGGATCATCGCGCGGGAAATCGAAATCGATGGCGAGGAAGAGCTTGAAGAGTTGCAGCTTCTGTCTGCGTTGGAAAGGACAATTTCTGATGTGGTCGGTCGCTATGGCCGATTGATCCCAACTGACGGTTTGGCACCGCAGCAGGATCTTGCTCTGCTTCTGGACCGCGATATCGACGGCACCTTGTCGGACCTGATCGAGGTGGCGTTGGCTGGCGAGATCGAAGAAGTGGCCGAGACTACTGCCGAGGCGGTAGCGTTTCGTGCCCGGGTGTCACGGCTGGCCGTCATCGTGCTGGCCGTGATGGTGCTGACCACAGTGGTCGTTGCCATAGCCTATCGCCGTAAAGTGGCGCGGCCGCTGGCCGATCTGGTCACAGGGACCGACGCCTACGGTCGCGGGGACTACGCAACACCCATCCCCATCAGCGGTACCTTTGAATTGCGCCAGCTTGCAATCACGCTTTCGAACATGGCTGCCGGGATCGGTGCGCGGGAACGCGATCTGCGTGATCAGGCCCGCAAGCAGGAAACCCGCGTTGCCGAGCGCACGTCAGAACTCCAGTCCATCCTGACGCGGTTTGAGCAGGTCGAGGGCAGCCGCCGTCAGATGATGGCCGATGTCAGCCATGAGTTGCGCACGCCGCTGACGATCATTCAGGGAGAGGCTGACATCGCCCTGCGCACTGGTCTGACGGATGCGGATCAGTGCTCGGAAAGCTTTTCGCGCATCCGCGATGCAGCGCGCCATTCCAACCGGATTGTCGAGGACTTGCTCTTGGTGGCCCGCGAAGAGGCGGGTCAATTGCGGCTGGATCTGCGCAATGTTGATCTGGAAGCCTCCTTGGCTGAGGCCGCAGATATGGCGCAGGCAAAAGTCGAGGTGCTGCGCCTGGGCAAGCCTGCCCCTATGCGGGTCGACCCTGTCCGGCTGCGGCAATGCCTGTTGGCCGTAATGAACAACGCGCTGCGCTATGGTGGGCGGAACGTGCGTGCCTGGGTCGAACGGGACGACGATGGCCTGTCCATTCTGGTCGAGGATGATGGCCCAGGCATGAGCGATGCCGAGAAGGATCAGGCCTTTGTGCGGTTCTTCCGGGGGTCCGGTGCGCAAAGCACTGGTGTCGAAGGCACAGGTCTGGGGCTGCCCATCGTGCGGTCGATCATGTCGGCCCATCAAGGCAGTGTCGAATTGTCAGACCGTGAGGGCGGCGGGCTTGTGGTGCGCCTGAAATTTGCCGCCGCCCTTCGCAGCGTGCCGGCCAGTAACGACCCGAATTCGTTTCGAAAGGCCAAATAATCTTTGGAATAATAGCTGTTGTCGCCCGTTTGTAACATAACGATGACACGCTGATGACGCAGGGCACATGCCAGACCTTGGCACCTTCAGATCGGCAGGCAGGGACCTGTGAACGATGTATATCCTTATGGTCGAGGATGAACCTCGCGTGGCCGATTTCGTCAGGCGCGGCCTGCGTGCAGAAGGCTGGATCATCGACCATGCCGCCACCGCTGAGGATGCGTTGATCCTGTTGCGAGATGCCACCTATGACGTTGTGCTCCTTGACATGATGCTGCCGGGCATGTCCGGAGAAGAGCTTTGCCGCCATCTGCGGTGCAGCCGCAACGACGTGCCGATCTTGATGCTCAGCGCGTTTGGATCGACGGAAGACCGGGTCAGTGGTCTGCGCCATGGCGCGGATGATTACCTGCCCAAGCCCTTTGATTTTGACGAGTTGATTGCCCGGATCGAGTCGCTTCACCGCCGCATGACCCGCAGCATCACGCCTGAGACGGACCGCGCCTTGCGGGTTGGTCCACTCAGCTTTGATGCCGCCTCTATGCGACTGATGCTGGACGGGATCGAGGTTGATCTGTCCACCAAAGAGCGTGATGTGATGGTTCTGTTGATGCGCAACGTGGGCCGGGTTTGCGCGCGTGAGCGGTTGCTGAACGCGGTCTGGGGGCTTGAGGCGGATCCGCTAACGAATGTCGTAGATGTCACCGTTAGCCGCATTCGCCGCAAAATGCCCGGCGCAGCAGAAATGATCTCTACGATCCGCAACTACGGCTATCGGCTGGAGCCGACGCAAGCGCCCAAGAACCTACTGGATTACAAAGAAGAATAGCCATCAGAGCAAGCACGACGAAGTGTAAACTACAGAAAAAATTCAATTATTTCGTTCAATTGCGCCTGCCAAAAAACCACCGTTTGTAAACGGATGCAATGGCGCTCTTTGCGGTGCTGTTCATCGGAAAGCCCTTGGTTTCCTGAGGCTGACCACGGTCAGAGAGGTCTCGAAGGCCACCGTGCGCGAATGCTATATACAACTGTGTCGAGGCCCCCCAACAAAACCCTTTGGTAAAGTGCAAAATGCACGTATTTTGCACATATGAAACCTCAAGCATCCGTCTTGTATGATGATTTCGTGGTACCTCCCATTGCCGTTGGAGAGGTCGATGAGACGTCAGACGACGATCTGTGGTTCCTGCCCGGTCCGATTGAAGAGGAAACCGACGATCTGCCGCCTGGACCACGGGCGGAGCCCCGCGAGATGGCGGTTCTCGACGACTGGCGGAAGGCCGAGGCGGGGCATGCCGCGCGCCTCGCCCGCGTCGCGGGTCGGCTTGGAGCGCTGGATGAACGGCTAAAGCGCGGACCAGAGGGGTGGCGGCACAGGCTGGCCCTGATCGAGGCAGCCGACCTGAGTTGGTTCGCCGGGGATCGAGTCGCGCCGGATAGGTTGGCACTGTGGATCTCCATGCGCCTTTCGGGAGTCCAAGACGACACAGCAGCGCTGGCGCGGCTCGGGTGGGCGGTGCGGCGCCTGACGGGTGGGCCGGGGCCAGACGTCGACCTGTCTGCCTTCCTGGATCGCCGTGACCCCGAGCACATGGATGATCTGGCAGAACCATTCTCCGATCGAGCCGAGGGGTGGCTGGACCTTATGGCGCAAGCGGACGATCTGCACCCGATCACCCGCGCCTGCATGGGCTTCCACCTTTGGAACCTAGCAGGACTCGGGCAGCACAGTGACCGGATGGAAGCGGCGGTGACCGCCGCACGCATCTCTGCCAGCGAAGGGAGGGGCGCAGTCTTTACGCCGCTGGCGATGGGCGGGGCAGGGGGCCTGCGCGCAGGTGGCTCACAAACTGTCCGTCTGGCGCGCTGGCTCGACGGGATGGAAACAGCAAACCTGACAGCGATGCGGCACCTTGACGATATCGAAGCATGGTCAGCGCGGGCAGAAATCGAGATGTCACCGCTCTCGGGTAAGACACCGCGGGCGCTGCGCGCCGTACTGACCGAAAGGCCCCTCGTCTCGGCCCCCATGGCCGAGACCATGACCGGCGCCAGTCGAGCGGCCGTGCAGCGGAACCTTGCCTGGATGGAAGCGCGGGGTCTGATCCGCGAGATGACAGGCCAGGGGCGATACCGGATGTGGCGCGCGACGAACTAGGGTCGCCGTATCAGGTGTCAGCCATCGGGCAATATGATTGGATCGTCAGCGAAGATGGCGCGCAATGAGCGAAGTCCTGTCCTTTCGAAACCGGGCGCCGTCCTATTGAGCTCAGCGACGCTCAGCCTACGTCGATGAGCACTGGTCTTCCATCCTCACGCCATTCAGGCAAACCACCTTCCAGTCGCCGCGCGTTTAGACCGTGGCGGCGCAAAGTGGCGACGGCCTGATGGGCATAGACGCAGTAAGGGCCGCGGCAATAGGCGACAATCTCGGCGTCATGCGCAAGCGTTGGGAGGATTTGCTCCAACTGCGCCAAGGTGGCGTTCCGCGCACCGGGGATGTGGCCCGCAGCGTATTCGTCGGAGGGCCGGACATCGAGAACAGTGACAGAGCCTTCCGCGAGCCGTGCGGCGAGGACCGCGCGACTGACCGGTTCGAGCGGGTCATAGCCGCCCGAGAGGCCCCGCAGGATGTGCTCGACTTGTGCCAGGTTACGTTCGGCCACGATGCGCAAAAGGTCCATGAGTTCCAGAGTCTTTGCGTCGGTGAGTCGGTAGATCACCGCCTTGCCATCGCGGCGGCTGGTGACGAGCGCGGCCCGGCGCAACTGTTGCAGGTGCTGCGAGCAGTTGGCGATGGTCAGGCCCGTCTTTTCCGCCAGCGCCTCCACGCCACGCTCTCCTTGCGCCAGTTGTTCCAGCAGCATCAGACGCGCCGGTGCCGACAAGGCGCGCGCTGCAAGGGCGTATTCCTCCAGCAGGGCCAGCTTCGGGCTGATTGACAAGGCCTGTCTCCTGGCGCTAGATCATTCAAGCGATGCCTTGAATGATAGCGATTCCATCGCGCCCCACAAGGCCAAAGGCGAGCGATCCATGTCCGAGACCATCTTTGCCACCGAGGCGACCATCCGTCTTGCCATCTTTCTGGGTGTTCTGGCGGCAATGGCGCTTTGGGAAGTGGCAGCCCCCCGGCGCAGACGGGAGATCCCGCGGGTGATCCGCTGGACCAACAACCTTGCTCTGGTGGTGGTCGACACGGTCATCCTGCGGCTAACCTTTCCGATCCTCGCTGTCGGGCTGGCCGTCATGGCCGAGGACCGCGGTTGGGGCCTGTTCAACAATCTCGATGTGCCGGTCTGGGTCGCGATCATCGTTTCGATGCTGCTGCTCGATCTGGCGATCTACCTGCAGCATGTCATGTTCCATGCGGTGCCGGGGCTCTGGCGGCTGCACCGGATGCACCACGCCGATCTCGATTTCGATGCCACAACCGGCCTGCGGTTCCATCCTGTCGAGATCCTGATCTCGATGGGCATCAAGCTGGCGGTGGTCGCGGCGCTCGGCCCGCCCGCCGTCGTGGTGCTGCTCTTCGAGGTGGTCCTGAACGCCACAGCGCTGTTCAACCACGCCAACATCGACCTGCCACGCCCGGTGGACTGTGTGCTGCGCCTGTTCGTCGTGACGCCGGACATGCACCGCGTCCACCATTCCACTGACCCGCGCGAGACCAACTCGAACTACGGCTTTAACCTGCCGTGGTGGGACCGGCTGCTCGGGACCTACATCGCACAGCCGGCCAAGGGGCACAAAGGGATGGAAATCGGTATCGAACAGTTTCGTACTCAGCGTGATTTGTGGCTCGACCAGATGCTGGTTCAGCCCCTCCGTGGACCAGCGAGCGGCTACGCCCTCGATCCAAATTCCGGGCTGAAGGATTCCGCAGAATGATTTTGCGTTTGTCTTCGTCGGGAGTGCCGCGCTGATTGCGCCAGATCGAACGTACGACTAGGGTGACGGCGTCTGGTGTCCGCCGCTTTCCGTGGGGGGATAATCGGGAACGCAGTGAAATCCTGCGACGTGCCCAACGCTGTAAGGTGGATGGGGCTGCATTTGCCACTGGTCGAATGGCCGGGAAGGCGCAGCACCGCGCGAAGCCAAGTCAGAAGACCGGCCAGACGAAACAGGACGCGCCGAAGGCCGGCGGCGCGCCCGTTTCGACGAAGGGGGACCGTCATGTCCGTTTCTGCCTCTCCGGTCGCGGCCGGAGCCTTCAGCGAAGGCGAGCGCGCTGCCGTCTATCGCGCTATCTTCTCGCGCCGCGACGTGCGCTCGCAGTTTACGGACACACCCGTGGACAAAGATGTTCTGATGCGCATTTTGACGGCTGCCCATCATGCGCCTTCGGTTGGGTTCATGCAGCCGTGGAACTTCATCATTGTCCGGGATGCCGGTGTGAAAGGCCGGGTTCAGGCCGCCTTTGCCGATGCAAACGCCGAAGCCGAAGCGATGTTCGGACCTGACCACCGTCCGCTCTATTCCAGCCTGAAGCTTGAAGGCATCTTGCAAGCGCCGGTCAGCATCTGCGTCACTTGCGATCGCGCGCGTGGCGGCCCTGTTGTGCTTGGTCGCACCCACGCGCCCGAGATGGACCTTTATTCGACCGTCTGTGCTGTTCAGAACCTCTGGCTGGCGGCTCGGTCGGAAGGGATTGGTGTGGGTTGGGTCAGCATCTTTCGGTCGGGCGCGTTAAGCGAGATCCTTGGCCTGCCCGAAAGCGTTGTTCCCGTGGCCTGGCTTTGCCTCGGCTACGTCGAAAAGCTTTACGACCAGCCCGAATTGGCGGCGAAAGGTTGGGCAAGCCGCCTGCCGCTGGAGCAGTTGATCTATTGCGACGCTTGGGGTCAGTGCGAGGGGACACGGGATGTCCCGTCAGACGTGACGCCGCCTGCTTGCTAGTATCGCGGAAGGCCCCATGGTGCCCTCTGAAAGGATTGCCTTCCGTCATGCGCGACTGGACTTTTCCCTTGCCGCCACGACGCTGATCACCACCCAGATCGCAAGGCGCAGCGCCATCGCACCCATCGTCCGCGCCTCGTATGCAGTCCCGCGCCAGACCTCCAAGAGAAACATCGCAAAGATCGCTCCGGTCGCGAGAGTGATGGCGATGGCAAGGCCGGGTGCCCAGCCAGTCCTATACCAAAACCCCAGACCCGCGATGATGTAGGCAAACCCTGCTAGGAAGTTGAACCACAGAACAAACGGGACGACGGCCCCCATGTCGGCGCCACCAAAAAGGGCGCGGCCTCCAGAAACGATGGTCAGGAGACCGAAGACGATTGCGACAACGGCGACGGCCGTCAGGGGCTTTCTGCGGGCGGGCATGGCCTTCTCCTTGGTTCAGCTGTCCACGAGACGACCATCGCGCAGGTGGATCAGGCGGTCGAAACGGTCGAAGATCTTTTCATCATGCGTCACGGCGATGATGCAGGCCTTCTGGTCGCTGGCGAGCTTTCGCAGAAGGTCCATCACAAGCTGCGCCCGACCACTGCCCAACGCAGCCGTGGGTTCATCGGCCAGGATGATCCGGGGGCGGTTCGCCAGCGCGCGAGCAATGGCGACGCGTTGCGCTTCGCCCCCGGAAAGCAGGGCCGGCTTCACCTTGGCCCGATGTCCGACTTCAAGGTAATCAAGCAGTTCGCGTGCCCGTTCGCGGCCTCTTTCGGCAGGCCAGCCCGCAAGGTCCAGCACGACCGAGACGTTCTCTTCGGCGGTCAGGAAGGGCAACAGGTTGTGCGCCTGAAAGATAAAGCCGATCTTGTCCAGGCGCAGCCGTCGCAGATCGCTGCGGAGCCATTTGCCGTCGAACACCGCATCGCCATCCAGTTCGACCCGACCCGCGGTCGGGGCAAGAATGCAACCGATCACGTTCAGCAGCGTCGTCTTGCCCGAACCGGACGGGCCCAGCAGCGCGATGACTTCGCCGACATGCACCCGCAGATCCACGGACCGCAAGGCATCGACACGGGCTTCGCCTTCGCCATAATGCTTGGCGACGCCCCGCACATCGACCAGAATGTCGCCCGGCGCCATGGGTCAGCCCCCGAGCGCTGTGGCTGGGTCAACCTTCAGCGCTGCGCGGACGCCAAGACCCGAGGCAACAAGACAGACCATCAGGATGATGCCGGTCAGCACCAGCGCGTTGAACGGCTCAAGCACAACGCGGCGAGGAAAGCTGTCCTTGACCAGAAGAATCAGGGCCAGCCCGATTCCGAGGCCAGAGATGCCAAGGATCAGCGCCTGTTGCACGATCAAGCCCACGATGGTTCGATCCGGGGCGCCGATCAGCTTTAGGGTAGCGATCTGCTTCAGCTTCTCCATGGTCATGGTGTAGATGATGAGCGCGATCACCACGGCGCTGACAGACAGCAGGATCCCCAGGAACAGACCGATCTGGCGCCGCGCCCGGTCCACCACCGAGGCAAGCAGAAGCTGCTCCTGTTCACTTTGGCTGAGAGCGGAAAGATGTTTCCATTGCCGAACCGTCGCGGTCAGAAGCGCCACATCGGCACCGGGCTGCAGCGGGGCAACAACGGCGGCCACCGTCGGTGGGCGCAGGCCGCCATCGCCCCGGGCCGCCTGCACCCGGACAGCGGCCGGGTCCATCTCCGTCTGCAACGTCAAGGCATCAGCCAAAGTCACATAGACCGCCGGATCGCCACCTGAGTTCATCGCATCCTCGACCAATCCCACGACGGTAAAGCGGTCGCGTCCCAGACGGATAGTCTCTCCGGGCGCCAGACCGGTCTTGCGTTCTGCCAGCAGCTCAAAGTGGCTTCTGCCCAGCCCCCGCCCTTCGGTAATGCGCTGCGGTCCGCCGGGACGACCGGATTCGAAGCCAATGACATAGAGCCGCAAGGTCCTGCCGGCATGGCTGGCCTCGATCGTTTGGTAGGTGATGGCCCCGGCCTCGGCCACTCCGGGCATGCGGGCCACGGCGTCCCGGGTCGTGGCCGGGATGCTTGACGCTTCGGAAAAGGGGCCTTGTGTGCCAGCCTCGACCACCCAGACATCAGCGGCAGGGGCCTTCACGACGGCCAAGGCATCGGCGACAAGGCCGTTGTAGATGCCGATCATCGCCAGCACGACCGTCATTAGAAGCCCAAGTCCTAAACAGGTCAGGACAAAGCGGAAGAGGCCGTGGCGGATATCCTTTATGGCAAGGTTCATGGCGCAGCTCCGATGCGGGCAAGCCGACCTTCATCCAAGCCTTACAGCGGGACGGCCACGACCTGCGCAGCATCGGGCAACCCGCCCGTCACTTCCACCCGGCCCCGGTCGTCACGCGCGCCGAATGTCAGGTCGGCGCGCGAAAGCCTACCGTCCTGGACGATCCAGACCGTGCCGCGATACCCGTCGAAGCCGATAATCGCCACTTCAGGTACCATCAGGGCCGTGGCGCGTGTGGCAGTCAGGATGCGCACCTCGGCTTGTTCGCCCAGAAACATTTGCTGCGGGCAATCCGAGCAGGTCAGCCAGACGCGGCGTTCCTCATTCACCCGGTCGCTTTCCACTCCGATGCGGGTGATCGTGCCCGTGAATTCGCTGGCAGGCTGAGACCGCAGACGGATGGTGCCGGGCTGTCCAAGGGCCAGCTGACCAGCGCGTTCTTCGTCAATGTAGGCCTGAATCCAAATCGTATCGGGGTCGATCAGGGTAAAGATCGGATCGCCTGACCGAACCACGGCCCCGGTTTCGGCCAAGCGTGTCACAACCAGCGCATCAAAGGGCGCGGTCAAGCGGTGACGGTCCAGCAGCGTCTGTTCAAGTTGCAGGGCAGCGACTGCATCCTGCCCTTGAGCGCGAATGACGGCGAGTTCCGCTTCGGCAACTTTCACGTCAGCACGAGCGACGTCTTCATCTCGCTGCGCCTCCTCCGCGCGCTGAACGGATGCGGCCTCCTGTCGGGTCAACTCGGCCTGCCGGCGGTTGGCCGCCTCGCGCTGCGCCAGGATTGCCGTGGCGCGGAGGACAGCCGCTTCGGCCTTGGCCTGATTGGCAGCGTTCGCCGCCACGGCGGCCTGGGCACGGGCGAGCCGTGCCTCCTGCTCATCCTGATTCAGCGCGGCCAGCGCTTGCCCCTGTGCCACGCGGTCACCTGCATCGACCGTAAGCGACATCAGTGTTCCGCTCGACTCAAACCCTACGCGCGCCAGTACCCTCGCCTCGACGGTTCCGAGGCCGTAGATGCGAAGGGCCACATCGGTTTCGGGCTGCACGACCGCCACCGTCAACGGACGCTCGGTCAGGTACATCGCTCCTGCACCGATGCTCAGGGCCGCCACCACCGCAATGATCCAGATGGTCCGCATCGGTCAGCCTCCTTCCACCCCAAGCAGGTGCAGCTGGACATCCAGAAGGCGCAGCCCTTCGGCCTGCAGGCCAAAGTCGCGAGCGCCCAGTGACCAGCGGATCGCCACCCCCTGCACCAGGGAAGTCAGCAAGACCGCCACATCCGCTGCTGCAACGTCATCGCGCAGGGTATGGGACTGCTGGCCCAGCTCGACTTCGCGCATAAGATGGCCACGGAAAGCGGTCAGCCGCCCGTGGAATGCCGTGCGCAAGGCCGCGTTCTCGACATTCAGTTCGCGGGAAAACAGCAGCATGGGCATCGCGGGTGTTGCTGCGATCTGGTCCAGTTGCGCCCGGATAAGGGCCCTGATCCTGTCAACCGGCAGCTCACTCTGTGCCACAGCCGCATTCCAGGCATGGGTCAGCGTTTCGGCCACCTGGTCGGCCACGGCACTCCACATTGCAGCCTTTGTTGGAAAATGCCTGAACAGGGCAGCCTGCGTCACGCCGACTTCGTTGGCGACGGCGCCTGTCGTCACCCGGTCCGGGCCGATCTGGTCGGCCAAGGCAAGGATCGTTGCCACGATTTCAGCCTTGCGGAGATCTGACGTCTTGCGCATCGATTGATCCAAGAAAGTAAGTGATTACTCACTTACATAATCGGATGAAGGAGTCAACGTTCCAAGTCAGACGATCGGTCCCGCACCGGAAAGCGAGAACTCGACAGGATCGTTCCTACCTCGTCGACCGTGAACCGGCAGGCGCGATTGATGTAGCGGAACGTCAGGCGCCAGCGTCCCGCGTCCGTCCCGACCCCGGCCTCGCAGATCGATGTCAGGGCACCGGTGCGCATCGACTCGCGAACGTCGGACTCGGTCAGTCCGAATGCTTCGGCGAGCAAGATTGCCGGAATAACAAAGCCTGCACCGTCACGTTCGACCTGCGTCATTGCGACACCACGAGGTTCTTTGGCAGCAGGGGCAGGGCGATATCGGCCAGTGTCGATCGGTCGAGATCCGTGAGAAAAGCTGCTTCAGCAGAACGCAGACGCGCCTTGAGCCGACAGCGCGTGTCTATCGAACAGGCACCCCCATCGGCCCCGAAACACTCGACCAAGGGCTGCCCTTCTTCCAACAACCGGATGACCTGGCCAAGCCGGATCTCGGACGCCGGTCGGGCCAGCACGGCGCCACCGCCGCCGCCGCGCCGGGTTTCGATCAGGCCTGCGCGCGCCAGATGCTGGATGATCTTGGCCAGATGATTGCGGGACAGGCCCAAGGCTTCGGCCAGTTCGGCCGTGGAGATGGCGCGCGACGGATCGGCGGCCATTCGCATCAGCATCCGTAGCCCGAAGTCGGTGAAGGAGGTCAGCCGCATGAGGTCGGTTTCCTTGAATAGGTATTTACAATACCAATTAGCAGGTCTAAGCCAAAGCGCAAGACGGAGACTCAGATGTCCAGCGCAACTGTCAGCTTGTCCATCCCGACAACCAGGCCGGAATTGACGGCCGCCCTTATGGCAGAGACGGGTCTTAGCCCCGATGTTCTGCGCGATCTGGTACACCGCTTTTACGGCTGTGTCCGCGCAGATGCCGTTCTGGGGCCGATCTTTGCGGCCCGGATCACCGATTGGGCCGTGCATCTGGAGCGGATGGTGACGTTCTGGTCTTCGGTCGCATTGATGACCGGGCAGTATCATGGCCGACCGGTGCCCGCGCATACTCCGCTGCCGATCAATGCGGCACATTTCGACCGCTGGCTTGCGCTGTTTCGCGTGACAGCTGTTGATACCTGCACGCCCGCGGGTGCCTTGCTCCTTATCGAGCGCGCCGAGCGGATCGCCCATTCCCTGCATATCGCCGTTCAGTCAGCCCAAAGCGACCCCGTCGCCCCACCCAAACTGTTCTTCTGACAGGAGACCTCACATGACCGAAGCTGCAGCGCCGTCTGAGCCGACCGCCCTGACCCGGCACATCGAGGAGCGCTCCCATGCCCGCCACAGGGAGCAGCTGCCGCAACTGGTGGCAATGGCCGAGCGTGTCGAGGACGTGCACTTCGGCGACGTGGGCGTGCCAGACGGACTGTCGGCCCTGCTGCACCAGATGATCGGCGAATTAGAGGTGCAGATGAAGAAAGAGGAACTGATCCTGTTTCCCGCGATCCGAAAGGGAGGGATGCCCGGCATCGAGACTCCGATCGCGGTGATGCGCGCCGATCATGCCAGGCATGACCGCGAGCTGGCCGAGGTCTTCCGACTGACCGCAAACCTGACCTTGCCCGACGGGGCCTGCGGCACCTGGACCGGGCTCTACCGTGGGCTGGATGAGTTCACCCGTGACCTGACCGAGCACATGCGGTTGGAGAACGACGTGCTGTTCCCGCAGTTCGAGGCGGAGCGACGCGCCGATGTCTGAGCCGGGCCCATTCGCTTCGTCCCCCTGCATGGCTTGCGAGATCGCCTCGGACTACTTCGATCCGTTGGTTGTCGACCCAAAGCAGGCGCGCGACGTCGCCCACTGGCGCAAGGCCGAGCGCGCGCGGTTGCTGGCAGACCGTCAGGCCCTGTCCGCGTCGCAGTGTCGTGCAGCGGCAGACAGGGTTGCCACGCGTCTCGATACCCTGCTGGCCGAACGTTTCCCGAGCGTCGACGGGCTGACGCTCTCGGGTTGGTGGCCGATCAAGGCGGAACTGAACTTGCGGCCCTGGCTGGAAAGCATGCTCGCACGCGGCGCGCGCGTCACATTGCCCGTGGTCACAGCGCCCGCTGCACCACTGGCATTCCGCCTTTGGACGCCAAATTGCAGGATGGTGCAGGGTTTCTGGAAGATCCCGGTCCCGGCCGACGGGCCAGAGGTGGCGCCTGACCTGACCCTTGCTCCCTTGGTGGGCTGGGACCCGGCAGGGTTTCGGCTGGGCTACGGAGGGGGGTACTTTGACCGCACGCTCGCCGTGCTGGCGCCTCGCCCGATGACCATCGGTATCGGTCTGCAATCTGCCCGGCTTGCCACCGTCTTTCCCCAACCCCACGACATCGCACTGGACGTCATCCTGACCGAGGCCGGGGTCCAGTACGAACAGAAGGACGCATGATGATCACCACTGCCGAACAGATGCGCGCCTGGACCGGCCCTGCGATCCTGACCTACGGGTTCCGGCCATTCTTCTTCGGGGCCGCGACTTGGGCTTCGCTGGCCATGACGCTATGGGTGCCGATGCTGACGGGTCATCTGACGCTGCCCACCGCCTTTGACCCGGTCAGCTGGCACGCGCATGAATTCCTGTTTGGCTACCTTGGCGCGGTGATTGCGGGGTTTCTCTTGACCGCCGTGCCAAACTGGACAGGCCGGTTGCCCATTGTGGGCTGGCCGCTTGGCGGGCTGTTCTTCCTGTGGCTAGCCGGGCGCGTGGCGGTGGCCATGTCGGGCACCCTGTCCGCCGGCGTGGCGGCGACGGTCGATCTGGCCTTTCCGCTGGTTCTGGCAGCCGCAATCGGGCGCGAGATCGTGGCGGGCAAGAACTGGCGCAATCTGATCGTGCTGGCGATGCTGGCGGTCTTTGCCCTTGGCAACGGCCTTTATCACTGGGAGGCGGCGCGAGGCGACTATGCCGCCCAGGGGTATGGCATGCGGCTGGGGTTGGCAGCGGGTGTGATGATGATCGCGGTCATCGGCGGGCGGATCGTGCCGTCCTTCACGCGCAACTGGCTGGTCCGGCGCGGGCCAGGAAAACTGCCCGCCGCGCCGATGCAGGGGTTCGACAAGCTGGCCCTGCTGATCCTGCTGGCGGCGCTGCTCATGTGGGTCGCGCTGCCCATGTCCTGGTTGACCGGCGTCTTGCTGGGGCTGGCAGGCGCTCTGCATGCCATCCGACTGGAGCGATGGGCGGGCCACCGCACGGCGGCAGAGCCGCTCGTCCTGGTGCTGCATGCGGGCTATGCTTTCCTGCCGCTGGGGGCCGTCGCGCTCGCGGCCGAGATCCTGATGCCGGGCGTCTTCGGCATGGCCGCAGCACAGCATCTGTGGACGGGCGGCGCGGTCGGGTTGATGACCCTTGCGGTGATGACGCGGGCAACCCTGGGCCATACCGGGCAAGAGTTGCACGCAGGCCCCGGCACGGTGGCGATCTATCTGGCGCTGGTCGCCGCTGTTCTGGCGCGCGTGGCCGCAGGGGTCTGGACCGACGAGGCGATGGCTCTGCACAGCCTGGCCGGAGTCGCTTGGACCTGTGCCTTTGGCGGCTATGCCGTTCTGTACGGGCGGTTTCTGCTGCGCCTGCCGCCTGCGAAACGGATCTGACTGGACATGGGCTGGAACGAATTCGCCTTTGCCTTCGCGGCCTTCTTTCTGACCCACTCCATTCCGATCCGCCCGCCGCTGCGACCCTGGGCGGTGGCGCGGCTGGGGCATGCAGGCTTTGGCATCGTCTATTCGGCTCTCTCACTTGCCGTGCTGGCCTGGTTGATCGCGGCAGCGGGCCGGGCGCCCTATGTGCCGCTTTGGGACTGGGAGCCGTGGCAGAACCATGTCGTGCTTGCCGTAATGCTGCCCGTCTGCCTGATCCTGTCGCTGTCGATTGCCCGGCCGAACCCCTTTTCCTTCGGCGGCGCGCAAAATGACCGGTTCGACCCGGCGCGCCCCGGAATCGTCCGCCTGACGCGGCATCCCCTGCTTCTGGCGCTCGGGCTATGGTCGGCGGCGCATCTCCTGCCGAACGGCGACCTGGCGCATGTGATCCTGTTCGGCACCTTCGCCGGTTTCGCGATGCTTGGCGGCCGCCTTGTCGACCGGCGGCGACAGCGAGAGATGGGGCAGCGTTGGCATGACTTGCGCGCAGCCATTTCGGAAAGCCCCGCAACGCTATCCCTGACCGCCGACACTCTTTTGCGCTTGGCTGCCGGGCTCATGCTCTATGCCGCGTTGATCTGGCTGCATCCCCTGGTGATCGGAGTGGACCCTCTGGTCTAACGCCTCAGGTGGACCCGTCGTCGATCAGCGGGTTCGGCTTGGCAAACCGCTCGAACTCTGCCTGGTTGGTGATCGTGATACGTGTTCCGTCCACCTCCAGCCCATAGGGCTGCAACCCCTTGAAGGCACGGCTCAGGTTTTCGGCGGTCATCCCAAGCACCGAAGCGAGGCGGCGCTTCTCGAAATCAAGGTCGAACGAGGCCGCCCCACTGGCGCGCCTCTGCTGGCGCAGCAGATAGTTCGCCAACCGCTCCAGCGATGTCCGCAGCTTCAGTTCTTTCTGCGCCTTGATGACCGAGCGGTAGCACTGCGCCAGTTCTGTCACGATGGCGCGGGCAAAGTTGCCGTCAATGTCGAAAACGGCGCGAACGTCTTGACTCGGGATCAGGGCGATCCGGCTTTTCTCCAATGTGCGGGCCGACATGAGGTAGGGTGCATCCTTGATCGTAGCGGCCAGGATGAAGGTCGAGATTGGCCGAACAGTCGCAAGGCTGGTCTCACGGCCATTCCAGGCCGAGAAGAGGTCAACCGAACCGGACAGAACAACGTGTAGAAAGTCGCTCGGGTCGCCTTCAGTGATCAGTTCGATCTGCGCCGGGAAGTTCTGGACATAAGCACCGCGCATCAAGGCCGAGAAATTCTCGTCCGCCATCTGTGAAAACAGCGCGAGGTCGCGAATCTCTCTGAATGATGAATCGGGCATCCTGCCGTCCTTCGAAGTGCTTTGTCAGAGTCCAATCCCACGATTGATAATTGTCAAGCCAACAATTGATCATCGCAGGAGGAGCCTTGACTGACCCTGCAAGCGAACCCGATATTTTTCGCTAAGCCGTTTATTTCAATAAGAAATCTGCAACAGATGATCTAGATCAACCTCTTTGGCCCGCGTGGATCTCAGGACTGGCATCAACCCCATTGGGGAAACTGCCTCTCTCTTGCCGGAGATCCCGCCATGCAGACCGCACCGACAGCCTCACGCGCCGACCAGACCCGCGCCCTGACGCTGAGCACGATCGCCTTCACCGCCTGTTTCGCCGTCTGGACAATCTTTTCGATCATCGGCGTCGCCATCAAGGGTGAGCTGGGGCTGAACGACACGCAGTTCGGCCTTTTGGTCGCCACTCCGATCCTGACCGGTTCGCTGACCCGCATCTTCCTTGGGGTCTGGACCGAGAAGTATGGCGGACGACTGGTGTTCTCCACCCAAATGTTGCTGGCGGCTCTGGCGACCTGGGCGCTGACCTTTGCCGATACATACCCGATGTATCTTCTGGCCGCCTTGGGAGTCGGTCTGGCGGGTGGGTCGTTCATCATCGGCGTGGCCTATGTCAGCCGCTGGTATGACGCTGGCCATCAGGGCACGGCGCTGGGTATCTTTGGCGCGGGCAATATCGGGGCGGCGGTGACTAAGTTCGTCGCGCCCTTCGTGATGGTGGGCTTTGGCTGGCAAGGGGTGGCAAACGTCTGGGCTGCGGGCCTGGCACTGATGGCGGTGATCTTCTTTGTTTTCGCCAAGGACGATCCCTCGCTCGTTGAACGTCGCCGGACCGGGGCAAAGCCACCGAGTTTCGCACAGCAGTTCGCGCCCCTGAAGAACCTGCAGGTCTGGCGCTTCTCGCTTTACTACTTCTTCGTCTTCGGCGCCTTCGTCGCGCTGGCGCTGTGGTTGCCGCACTACCTGATCGACGTATACGGCGTCGATGTGCGCACTGCAGGCATGGCGGCCGCCTCGTTCAGCCTGTCGGCCAGCCTGTTCCGCGCCTATGGCGGGCACCTGTCCGACAAGTTCGGTGCGCGGTCGGTCATGTACTGGACCTTCGGCTTTTCGCTGCTGTTCCTGTTCATGCTGTCGTATCCGCCGACCGACTATGTCATCCAGGGCAAGGACGGCGTCATCTCCTTTTCCACCAGCATGGGGCTGTGGCCCTTCATCGCCACGCTCTTCGCGCTTGGCTTCTTCATGAGCCTCGGGAAGGCCGCGGTGTTCAAGCACATCCCGGTCTACTATCCCAACCACGTCGGCGCTGTTGGCGGTCTGGTCGGCATGATCGGCGGGCTTGGCGGGTTCGTCCTGCCCATCGCCTTTGGAGCCCTTCTGGACCTGACGGGCATCTATACCTCGTGCTTTGCGCTGCTGTTCGTGCTGGTCGGGATCGCGCTGGCTTGGATGCACCTTTCGATCCGCGCCATGGAGCGCGCCGCGCATGGCGAGGTTCTGGACCGCCTGCCGCAGCTGCCCGAGATGCAGCCGATCCACCACCCCGAGCGCACGGCGATGCCGCGCGTGCTCGAGGACTGGCGGCCCGAGGATGCGACCTTCTGGGCCGACAAGGGCCGTGCCGTCGCACGCCGCAACCTATGGCTGTCGATCCCGGCGCTGCTTCTGGCCTTCTCGGTCTGGATGGTCTGGTCGATGGTCGTGGCGAAGCTGCCGCTGATCGGATTTGCCTTCACCCCGGAACAGCTGTTCTGGCTGGCCGCACTGCCTGCGCTGTCGGGGGCAACGCTGCGCATCTTCTACGGCTTCATGGTGCCGATCTTTGGTGGGCGGCTCTGGACGACGCTTTCCACCGCCTCGTTGATGCTGCCTGCCATCGGCATCGGCTATGCCGTGCAAAACCCAGAAACCCCTTACTTCATCTTCCTGGTTCTGGCGCTTCTTTGCGGGCTTGGTGGGGCCAACTTCGCCTCTTCGATGGCCAACATAGGCTACTTCTTCCCGAAGGCGGAAAAGGGCAACGCTCTGGCCCTGAACGCCGGGCTTGGCAACCTCGGCGTCAGCGTCATGCAGTTTCTGGTGCCGCTGGTCATCACCGCCGGTGTGTTTGGTGCCGTGGGTGGCGAGGGCGTGGCTCTGCAGGATGGCGGCACGCTGTGGCTGCAGAACGCAGGCTTTATCTGGGTGCCGTTCATCCTGGCCTCGACCATCGCAGCGTGGCTGGGGATGAACGACATAGCCGATGCCAAGGCAAGTTTTGCCCAGCAATCAGTGATCTTTGGCCGCACGCAGAACTGGCTGATGTGCGTCCTCTACATCGGCACTTTCGGCAGCTTCATAGGCTATTCTGCAGGCTTCCCGCTTTTGTCGAAGATCGCTTTCCCCGATGTGAACGCGCTGCAATACGTCTTCCTCGGGCCGCTGGTCGGCGCGCTGAGCCGTGCCGGCACGGGCTGGGTTGCGGATCGGTTCGGCGGCGGCCGCGTCACCTTCTGGGTCTTTGCCGGAATGATCGCCTCGGTCCTGGCCGTGATCTTCTCGCTGCAGGTCGGCAGTTTCCCCGGGTTCTTCGCAGGCTTCATCGCGCTGTTCTTCTTCACCGGGGTCGGCAATGCGTCCACCTTCCAGATGATCCCGGTCATCATGGGCCGCGAAGTGCCGCGCCTGATGCCGCAGCTGACCGGCGCCGACCGCGCCCGCCAGATCGCGATGGAGTCGAGCGGCATCGTCGCCTTCACCAGCGCCATCGGCGCCTATGGCGGCTTCTTCATCCCCAAGGCCTATGGCTCTTCCATCGCGATGACCGGCTCACCCGTCGGCGCACTGTGGCTGTTCCTTGCCTTCTACGTGATCTGCCTAGTCCTGACCTGGGTCGTCTACACCCGGCCCGGCGGACTTCTTCATGACATCGAGCGTGGTCGCGCTTTTGCCGCCCCCCACCCTGCCGAATAACGAAAGGACGCCAAGATGAGCCACCTGCTCGACAGACTGAACTTCCTCCAGATGAAGACGCTGGAAACCTTCTCGGACGGCTGGGGTGAAACCACGCGCGAGGATCGGGGGTGGGAGGACACCTATCGGAACCGCTGGCGGCACGACAAGATCGTGCGGTCAACCCACGGGGTGAACTGCACCGGATCGTGCAGCTGGAAGATTTACGTCAAGTCCGGCATCGTGACCTGGGAGACGCAGCAGACCGACTATCCGCGCACCCGGGCGGGCCTGCCTAACCACGAACCTCGCGGCTGTGCACGGGGGGCGTCCTACAGCTGGTATCTGTATTCCGCGAACCGTGTGAAGAACCCGCTGATCCGGGGCAGCCTGATGCGGGCCTGGCGCAAGCTGCGGGCGACGATGACGCCCGTGGCTGCCTGGGCCGCGATCCAGAGCGATCCCGCCCTGCGCGCGAGCTATACCAAGACCCGCGGCAAGGGTGGTTTCGTCCGTGCCACCTGGGACGAGGCGACCGAGATCGTCGCCGCCGCCAACGCGCATACCGCCAAGGTCTGGGGACCGGACCGGGTGTTCGGCTTCTCGCCCATCCCGGCGATGTCCATGGTCAGCTATGCGGCGGGGTCACGCTACCTGTCGCTTCTCGGCGGCACCTGCATGTCGTTCTACGACTGGTACTGCGACCTGCCGCCCGCCTCGCCGCAAACCTGGGGCGAACAGACCGACGTGCCGGAATCGGCCGACTGGTACAACGCGGGCTTCCTGATGCTCTGGGGGTCGAACGTGCCGCAGACGCGCACGCCGGACGCCCATTTCTACACCGAGGTCCGCTATCGCGGCACAAAGTCCGCCGTGGTCAGCCCCGACTATTCCGAAGCCGCCAAGTTCGGCGACATCTGGCTGAACCCGCAGGCGGGCACCGATGCGGCGCTGGCGATGGCGATGGGCCATGTGATCCTGCGCGAGTACCACCTCGACCGGCAGGCCGAGTATTTCGAGGAATACGCCCGCAAATACACCGACATGCCGATGCTGGTGGTGCTGGACGAACAGGACGGCCGCCTTGTTCCGGGACGAATGCTGCGGGCCGAGGATTTCGACGACAAGCTGGGCGAGGCGAACAACCCCGACTGGAAGACCGTCGCCTTTGATGAGGCAACGGGTCGCTTTGTTGCCCCCAACGGCTCCATCGGATTCCGTTGGGGTGAGGAAGGCAAATGGAATCTGGTGGAAGAAGCCGCCAGTGCCGAAACGCGGCTGCGCCTGAGCCAGATCCTTGACGAACACAACGACAGCATCGTCGGCGTGGACTTTCCCTATTTCGGTGGTGCGGCGACAGGCGACTTCGTCAAATGCGACGCGCCCGAGGTGCTGACCCGGAACATCCCCGCACGGAAAGTGAAATTGGCGGATGGGCGTGAGGCGCTGGTGGCCACAGTCTTTGACCTTTTCTGCGCCAACTACGGGCTCGATCGGGGGCTGGGGGGTGAGTGGGTGTCGAAAAACTTCGACGACGACACCCCCTATACTCCCGCCTGGGCGGAGAAGATCACAGGTGTCGCACGGGAAAAGATCATCGCCGTTGCACGGGAATTCGCGGGCAACGCAGAAAAGACCCGGGGCAAGTCCATGGTCATCCTCGGGGCCGGTCTGAACCACTGGTACCACATGGACATGAACTACCGCGGCATCATCAACATGCTGGTGATGTGCGGCTGTATTGGCCAAGAGGGCGGCGGCTGGTCACATTATGTGGGGCAAGAGAAGCTCCGTCCTCAGACCGGCTGGGCGCCGCTGGCCTTCGCACTGGACTGGAACCGCCCGCCGCGGCACATGAACTCGACCTCTGCGTGGTATGCCCATACCGACCAGTGGCGATATGAGACGCTGCGTGCGGGTGAAATCCTGTCGCCCACAGCCCCCAAGGGCGACTGGGACATCAGCCTCATTGACTACAACATCCGGGCGGAACGGATGGGCTGGTTGCCATCGGCCCCGCAGTTGAAGACCAACCCGCTGGAGGTGTCGAAGGCCGCCAAGGCGGCGGGCAAGGACATCAGGGAGCTCATCGCCACTGAACTGAAATCCGGCAAGCTGGAAATGTCCTGCGAGGACCCGGATGCGCCGGAAAACTGGCCGCGCAACCTGTTTGTCTGGCGGTCCAACCTGCTGGGGTCGTCGGGCAAGGGGCATGAATACTTCCTCAAGCACTTGCTAGGCACCGATCACGGCGTCATGGGCAAGGATCTGGGCGAGGAAGGCGGCGTGATGCCGAAAGAGGCCGTCTGGCATGACGAGGCGCCGAAGGGCAAGCTGGACCTTCTGGTCTGCATCGACTTCCGCATGTCGACGACGGCGGTATATTCCGACATCGTGCTGCCGACGGCGTCCTGGTATGAAAAGGACGACCTGAACACCTCCGACATGCACCCGTTCATCCACCCGCTGCAGGCAGCGGTGGACCCTGCCTATGAATCGAAGTCGGACTGGGAAATCTTTAAATCCATCGCGAAGAAGTTCAGCGAAGTGGCCCCCGAGGTGCTGGGGGTGGAAACGGACATCGTCCAGCTTCCCCTGCTGCACGACACCCCCGGTGAACTTGCTCAGGCCCACGTGAAGGACTGGAAAAAGGGCGAATGTGACCTGATCCCCGGCAAGACCGCACCGAACTATATCGCGGTAGAGCGCGATTACCCCAACCTTTACAAGCAGTTCACGTCCGTTGGCCCGCTGCTGGAAAAACTCGGCAACGGCGGCAAGGGGATCAACTGGGACACCAAGGTCGAGGTCGGCCACTTGCGCGACCTGAACGGGGTCGTGCTGGATGAGGGCGTGTCGAAAGGCATGGCCAAGCTGGAAACGGCGATCAACGCGGCGGAAATGATCCTGATGCTGGCGCCCGAAACCAACGGTGAGGTCGCGGTCAAGGCTTGGGAAGAACTGGAGAAGCCCACAGGCCAGCACCACACCCATCTCGCCGAGGGCGCGCATCACACCAAGATCCGCTTCCGTGACATCGCGGCGCAGCCGCGCAAGATCATCTCCTCGCCCACCTGGTCGGGGATCGAATCCGAGACGGTTTGCTACAATGCGGGCTACACCAACGTCCACGAGTTGATCCCGTGGCGGACGCTGACGGGACGGCAGCAGCTCTATCAGGATCACCTCTGGATGCGGGCCTTTGGCGAGGGCTTTGTCAGCTACCGCCCGCCGGTGGACCTGAAGACCATCACCAAGGCCGTCAACAACGACGCGGCCGAGGGCAACCCGCATGTCGTGCTGAACTTCATCACGCCGCACCAGAAATGGGGCATCCATTCCACCTACACCGACAACCTCTTGATGCTAACGCTGAACCGCGGCGGCCCGGTGGTCTGGATGTCTGAAATTGACGCGGCCAAAGCCGGTCTCGTCGATAACGACTGGGTCGAGGCTTACAACATCAACGGTGCGCTGACCGCGCGGGTGGTGGTGTCCCAGCGGATCAAGCAGGGCACGCTGTTCATGTATCACGCGCAGGAAAAGATCGTGAATACGCCCGGTTCGGAAAAGACCGGCCATCGCGGCGGCATCCACAATTCTGTCACCCGCGCCACGCTTAAGCCCACCCACATGATCGGCGGCTACGCGCAGC
The DNA here is from genome assembly GCA_012036325.1 of Paracoccaceae bacterium. Taxonomy (GTDB): domain Bacteria; phylum Pseudomonadota; class Alphaproteobacteria; order Rhodobacterales; family Rhodobacteraceae; genus Tabrizicola. The sequence goes on along the minus strand of JAAUPC010000001.1, from coordinate 8,462 downwards.
TTTCCTACGGGTTCAACTACTACGGCACCGTCGGCTCGAACCGGGACGAATTCGTGATCGTCCGCAAGATGAAGAAGGTCGATTGGCTCGACCGTCCCGCAACCAAAGGTCTGGAGGCAGCGGAATGAAAGTTCGTGCGCAAATCGGCAAAGTCCTGAACCTGGACAAGTGCATCGGCTGTCACACCTGTTCCGTCACCTGCAAGAACGTCTGGACGACGCGGGAAGGCGTTGAATACGCCTGGTTCAACAACGTCGAAACCAAGCCCGGCACCGGCTATCCGACCGACTGGGAAAACCAGAAGCGCTGGAATGGCGGCTGGGTCCGCAGCGCATCGGGCAAGCTGCAGCCGAAGCAGGGGGCCAAATGGCGGATTCTGGCGAATATCTTCGCCAACCCCTCGATGCCCGAAATCGATGACTACTACGAGCCGTTCGATTTCGACTATGACCACCTGAAATCCGCCCCCGATATGCAGGCCTTCCCCACCGCGCGCCCCCGGTCAAAGATCACGGGCGAGCGGATGGAGAAGATCGAGAAGGGTCCGAACTGGGAGGAAATCCTGGGTGGTGAATTCGCCAAGCGGTCGGCGGATTACAATTTCGACAAGGTGCAGAAGGACATCTACGGCGAATACGAAAACACCTTCATGATGTATCTGCCGAGGCTGTGCGAGCATTGCCTTAACCCCACCTGCTCCGCCTCTTGCCCGTCGGGCGCGATCTACAAGCGCGAGGAGGATGGGATCGTTCTGATCGACCAGGAAAAATGCCGGGGCTGGCGGATGTGCATCTCGGGCTGCCCCTACAAGAAGGTCTATTACAACTGGGACACCGGCAAGTCCGAGAAATGCACCTTCTGCTATCCGCGTATTGAATCGGGCCAGCCGACGGTCTGCTCAGAGACCTGCGTAGGCCGCATCCGCTATCTGGGCGTCATCCTCTATGATGCCGACAAGATCGAGGCGGCGGCGAGCGCAGAACGGGAAACCGACCTTTACGGCGCGCAGTTAGACGTGTTCCTCGACCCGAACGATCCTGACGTGATCGCCGCCGCCCGCCGTGACGGCGTGCCTGAGGACTGGATCGAGGCGGCCAAGATCAGCCCGGTCTGGAAAATGACGATGGACTGGAAGGTCGCCTTCCCGCTGCACCCGGAATACCGCACCTTGCCGATGGTCTGGTACATCCCACCGCTATCGCCGATCCAGAACGCAGCCCAGGCCGGCCAGATCGCGATGAGCGACCAGATGCCCGACGTGCGGTCGTTACGCATTCCCGTGCAGTATCTGGCCAACATGCTGACGGCGGGGGACGAGGAACCCATCGTCCACGCGCTGGAACGGATGTCGGCCATGCGCCTTTATATGCGGGCGCTGACCGTGGACGGAGTCCGCGACGAGGGCATCGCCGCTCGCGTCGGTATGTCGGGCCGGATGATCGAGGACATGTACAAGATCATGGCGATTGCGGATTACGAGGACCGTTTCGCCATCCCCACCGCGCACCGCGAACAGAACGAGGCCGGCGCAGACATTCGTGGCGGTTGCGGCTTCACCGACGGTAACGGCTGTTCTGACGGCGAGAGCGGCAAGACCAGCCTCTTCGGTGGCAAGAAAAAGTCCTTCGCCCTTCCGCTGGAGTCGTTCTGATGGACCGCACACTCAAGGCCCTCTCGCTGATCTTGACCTATCCCTCGGCCGAGTTGCAGGACGCAATGCCCGAAATCGGCGCCGTCCTGGCTGCTGATCCACGCATTGCGCCTGCTACCCAGGCCGCAGTGCGGAAGGTGACCGCCGATCTGGCGCAAGGCGATCTCTATGACCTGCAAGAGCGGTATGTGATGCTGTTCGACCGGTCGCGGACACTGTCGCTCAACCTCTTTGAACATGTTCACGGCGAAAGCCGCGAGCGGGGCGGCGCGATGGTCAGTCTGATCGAGACCTACCGCGATGGCGGGTTTGAACCCGCCACCTCGGAACTGCCCGACCACCTGCCGGTGCTTCTAGAATTCCTGGCGACGCGCCCCACACGCGAAGCGCAGGAAACCTTGGCGGACGCGGCGCATATCCTCGACGCCCTCTCAGGTCGCCTCGAGCGGCGCGAGAGCGGGTATGCCGCCGCGTTCGCCGCCCTTTCCACACTTGCCGGGGGCAATGCAGATGCCGATGCCGTGGCCGGAATGCTGGGCCAGCCCGACGATGACCCGAGCGATCTAGCGGCGCTGGATGCGGTCTGGGAGGAAACCGAAGTTACCTTCGGACCCGACCCCAATGCAGGCTGTCCGCAGGTCCGCGACATGCTGGCCCTGATGGACCAACCCGCCACGCAGCACAGGAGTGCATGACATGTTCGAGAGCTTTGACATCAACTTCGTCATCTTCGGGGTCATGCCCTATGTCGCGTTGACGGTGTTTCTGGTTGGGTCCATCGCCCGCTATGAACGCGATCCCTTCACCTGGAAAAGCTCGTCCAGCCAGCTGTTGCGCCGCAAGCAGCTGATCTGGGGGTCGATCCTGTTCCATGTCGGCATCCTGACGGTGTTCTTCGGCCACCTTGTCGGCCTGTTCACACCTGTCTGGGTGCTGGATGCCCTTGGTGTGCCTTATGGTCTGAAGCAGTGGATGGCGGTTCTGATCGGCGGGCCTGCGGGCCTTGCGGCGCTGATCGGTGGCACCATGCTGATTCATCGTCGACTGACCGATCCGCGCATCCGCGCCACGTCAACCACCCTCGACATCCTGATCATGATCCTGATTTGGCTTCAGCTTGCCATTGGCCTGCTGACCATCACGCAGTCCCTTCAGCACATGGACGGGGCAGAAATGATCCGCTTCATGGAATGGTCGCAAAGCGTGGTGACATGGAACATCAACGCCTGGGTCACCGTGGTGGACGTTCACTGGCTGTTCAAGCTGCACATCTTCCTCGGTCTGATCATCACCATGCTGTTTCCGTTCACGCGGCTGGTGCACATCTGGTCGGGCTTCGCGGCGCCCTTCCGCTATCTTGTGGCCCGCTCTGGCTACCAGATCGTGCGGTCCCGTCGCCGCCGCCCGCTGGAAGAACGCCGCCGCGACTTTGACAGGCGGCAGGGCGCGGGTGGCCCCAAAGCCCATACCCCGGCGGAGTGAGTGCGATGAACATGTCTCTTTTCCCCGATGTCGTGGTGAACGGCGAAACCATCCCCTCGGCGGCAATCGCCGCCGAGGCCCAGAACCACAGCGCACCGAAGGACAAGCCCGGCATCGCCTGGCGCAAGGCGGCGCAGGCGATGGCGATCCGGGCGCTGCTTCTGCAAGAGGCCCGGGCGCGCGGTCTGGCCCCCGATCCGCTGGAACTGGCCCCAGGCCGGTGGGAAACGGAAGACGAAGCCCTGATCCGCGTCTTGCTGGAAGAGGCGGTCTTGCCCGATCCGGTGACCGATGATGCGATCCGTGCCGAATGGGCGCGAGACCCCTCGCGTTATCGGTCGGCTCCTCTTTGGGACGTCTCGCACATCCTGTGCGCATGCGACCCCCGCGATCAGACTGAGACGGCCGCTGCCGAGGCGCGTGCACAGGCACTTCTGGCCCGACTCGGAGAGGGGCCCAAGGACTTCGCCCACGCCGCCCGGAGCAGCGACTGCGGGTCAAAGGCACAAGGGGGCCATCTGGGCCAGATCGGCCCCGGCGATACAGTGCCCGAGTTCGAAGCCGCTCTGCGCTGCCTGTCCGAAGGCCAGACGGCCCCGGCCCCGGTCCTGTCGCGGCATGGCTGGCACATCATCCGCTTGAATGCACTGGCCCCAGGGCAGGTCCTGCCGTTCGAAACGGTGCGGCCAAGGATCGCCGAGGCGCTGGAGAAGGCCGCTTGGGCCCGCGCGTCGCGCGACTTCGTGAACAGGCTTGGCCGACAGGCGACGATCACCGGCGCAAGCCTGGCTCCGATCTGATCCACGGTCAGGAGCGTCCCATGAAGCGGTCAGAACCAGCGCGACGTGGCAGCGGCCAGGGCCCCACCGATCCGGGCCTTCTGGCCCGGCCGCTGGACTTCATCAGCGAGGACCATCTGCGCGAACGCCAGATCTGCACTGAGATAGACCGCCTCGTCGCCGCCCGGACCTTCGACCGTCCGGCAGGCGTCATCATCCTGCGTTTTCTGAACGAAGAGCTTGGCGTGCATCTGCGGGATGAGGTGGAAGACCTGTTCCCAACTCTTGCGCGGCGCTGCACCGATGAAGATTCCATCGCCTCCGTCTTAGGCCGCATCCGCCACGATCAGGATCAGGCCCTGTCCCTGCTGCCTTCAGTGCGTGGGGCCATCGCCAACTGCCTCGACGCTGGGGCCAACCTTTCCAGCGAAGACCGCGAGGTTCTTGCGCGTTTCGCCGCTCATGTCCGCCGCCATCTGGTGGCGGAAAACGCTATCCTCCTGCCCATAGCCCGCGCCAGGTTGACGCGGGGCGACTTGCGCCGTCTGGCCGATCACATGCGGTCGCGGCGCGGGCTTCCCACTGGCCACGGGGTATAAAATGCTGAGTGATATCCTTGCCCGCAACCGCGACTGGTCGGCCAAAAGACAGGCGCAGGAACCTGGATACTTTACCCGTCTCGCGGCCCTGCAAGCCCCGGAATTCTTCTGGATCGGATGTTCGGACAGCCGTGTTCCGGCCAACGTCGTGGCGGGGCTCGACCCAGGCGAGGTCTTTGTCCATCGCAACGTGGCGAACATCATCCATTCCTCTGACATGAACATGCTGTCCGCGCTGGAATTCGCGGTCGAGGCGCTGAAGGTGCGCGAGATCATCGTCTGCGGCCACTACGGCTGTGGGGGTGTCAAGGCAGCAACCGAGGATCTTCCCCACGGTCTTGCCGACCACTGGCTGGAGCCGATCCGGCGCCTTTCCCGCGCCTACGCAGTCGATCTGAGCCGCCAGCCTGACCTTGAGGCGCGGCGAGACCGGTTGGCCGAGTTCAACGTGGTCGAAGGCGTTCGCCGGGTCTGCGAGACGCCGATCCTGCAGCGAGCCTGGACGCGCGGCGCGAAAGTCCGGGTGCATGGGCTGATCTACGGTTTGAAAGACGGCCTGTTGCGCGACCTCGACTGCAGCGTGGGGCCGGGGCATTTCAAGGAAGGAGCAACACCATGAGTATCCTGCAACCCGTGACACGGACCGGCTGTGGCTGTGAGGGGCACGATGCAAGAAAAAAGCTGCTCGCGATCGATGCCGCTCTCGACCTGATTGGGCATTGCGTGACCATCGTCGACGGAACGGAAGACATCTGTCTGGACAAGGCTTTGGGCCGCGTGCTTGCCGACCCTGTCAGTACACGCAGCATGTCTCCTCCGTTCGACAACGCTGCAATGGACGGATTTGCCTTTTCCTCGGCGCGCTGCGAGGTGATGGACCGTGGGTACTGGACGTAGCAGCGCGTATCCAGGCGGGGCAGTCCTCAGCCATGCCTCTGGTCGACCTGCAAGCCGCGCAAATATTCACTGGGGCAAAAGTTCCCGAAGGCGCGGACGTGGTGGTGATGCAAGAAGAAGTCAAGCGGATGGGAAAGACGATCAGTGTAGCCACGCGACCAACGCCCGGGCTCAACATCCGCCGAGCCGGAAGCGAAATGGCGGCAGGGGTCACGGTGCTTGAGAAGGGACGCCGGCTTGACGCGCGCGCGATTGCCGCCTGTGCAGCAGCCGGGGCGGGGTCTGTGACGGTGCGCAGGCGATTGCGCGTGGCGCTTCTGGTGACCGGCAACGAAATTCGCACGGCCGGTGCTCTGCGTGCCGAGGCTCAGATCTGGGACGTGAACACTCCCATGCTGACCGGCATTCTGACGCAGCCCCAGATCGATATTGTCGCTGTGGAACAGGGCATTGACAGTCGCGACGGGTTGTTCCTGCAGATTGCGGAACTGGCTGCCAATGCCGATCTTGTCATCACCACCGGCGGAATTTCGGTCGGTGAGGAAGACCACATCAAACCTGCGTTGTCAGATCTTGGCGGGGAGATTCATTTCAGTGGCGTTGCGATCAAGCCGGGCAAACCGGTATCCTTCGGTCGTATTCGGGGCGCATGGTGGCTGGGTTTGCCAGGTAATCCCTTGTCAGCCTTCGTCACCTGGCAGCTTTTCGGAACGGCGATTGTCGTCCGACTGACCGGTGAAACGGAGCGAGTTACCCGGCGCCATGTCGTTACGGGAGCGGCGATTTCCAGGAAGCCCGGTCGCTGCGAATTACGACCCGCGACATGCGTAGGCTTTGACGGTCAAGGTCGTGAGGTCGTGACATTTGATGCCGAAACTCATTCCGGCCATGTCCGCGGGTTACCCGAAGCAGACGGGTTGATCTTTTTGTCAGCCGACTGTGATTTCCTGCCCGAAGGCGCACTCGTCGAATTCCAACCCTTTTGTCGAAACTGAGAAGGCCGAAGATGAACCTCGCTTACACAATGGCACCGGGCCGCGGCGATACCGATCTCATCCTCTTTAATCTTTCAAAAGCAATGGCCTCGCGTGGGTTTCGCTGCTGCGGTACGGTCCAGATAAACTCCGAGCGCTCCGATGCAGGGCCGTGTGATATGGATGTGCAGGTCTTACCCAACGGTCCAATTCTACGGATCAGCCAGGACCTCGGCCGTGCATCGCGCGGTTGCAGGCTTGACCCGACGGCTTTGGAGAAAGCCGTTGGCCTTGTATCAGCCAGCTTGGTGCAAGGTGCAGATCTCCTGATCATAAACAAGTTTGGCAAACACGAAGCCGAAGGGCGCGGATTCCGAATGGTTGTCGCGGAAGCGCTATCCAACGGGATACCAGTCTTGGTAGGTGTCAACTCGCTCAACCTGTCTGCTTTCGAAGAGTTCGCAGGTGGCCTCGCGGTACCTTTGGCGCCTGAACCGAATGCCTTGGAGAGTTGGGCCATTCAGATGACCGGATCGAACCTTGCCACGGCCTGATCCGCCGTGGATGTAACGTCCGCGATGCTGCCTTCACTCTCTGGGAGAATCCTATCTGATATCGCCGCATATTAAGCGCGACAGTTGAACGTCAAGAATCTTTCACGAAATCACCGATAGAGGTTGAGGTGCGCTCCGTCATCAGTTCCGATTGAGCGTACGGATCTGGGTGAGGCACGTAGAATGATGGGCGATACGCAACTGTCTAGGGACAGTCAGACACTGGGCACGCCGGGCGAGGTGTTCACCACGTTCCTGAAGCTTGGCCTGACGTCTTTCGGCGGGCCGATCGCGCATCTGGGTTACTTCCGCGAGGAACTGGTCAACCGGCGCAAGTGGCTGTCCGACCATGCCTACGCGGACCTTGTGGCGCTATGCCAGTTCCTGCCCGGGCCGGCCTCCAGCCAGGTGGGCTTTGCCCTTGGCATGATGCGTGCAGGTTGGCTGGGGGCACTGGCGGCCTTCACCGCCTTCACGCTCCCCTCAGCACTAGTGCTTCTCGTCTTTGCCATGACGGCGGCCAGCATTGCGGGGCCGATCGGCACCGGCGCGCTGCATGGGTTGAAAATCGTCGCAGTGGCGATTGTCGCGCAGGCGGTCTGGGGCATGGCGAAGAACCTCTGCCCCGACAAGGAGCGCGCCGCGATAGCAGTCATCGCGGTCGGGATGCTCGCCTTCCTGCCCGGGGCCATCGGGATGGTTGGCGCGATCATCGTCGGCGCGGCGCTTGGCCTGTTCTCGGCTGCGCGCTTTTACATGGTCAGCTGGATCGGCGAGCGCGTGACGGCCGACCTGCGCAACGCCGTCTATGCGCATGTCGTCGAGCAGAGCCCCGAGTTCTTCGAGACCACGCAGACCGGCGAGGTGCTGTCGCGCCTGACCACCGACACGACGCTGGTGCAGACCGTCGTCGGCTCCAGCCTGAGCATGGGCCTGCGCAACACGGTGATGGGCATCGGCGCGGTGGGCATGCTGATCATCACCAACCCGGTGGTGATGACGCAGGTGCTCGGCATCCTCGTGCTCGTGGTGCTGCCGAGCTGGTACTTCGGCCAGCGCGTGCGCAAGCTCTCGCGCGCCAGCCAGGACCGCGTGGCCGACACCAGCGCCATCGCCGCCGAAGTGCTCAACGCGATTCCGGTGGTGCAGAGCTACAACCAGCAACGGCAGGAGTCGGATCGCTTCTCGGCCGCCACCGAAGCGGCGTTCGACGTGGCACGCAAGCGCACGCGCGTGCGCTCGATGCTGGTGGCCTTCATCATCACCGCCACCTTCGGCGCGCTGCTGTGGGGGCTGTACCAGGGCACGCAGGCGGTGATTCGCGGCGACATCAGCGCCGGACACCTGGGCCAGACCGTCGTCTATGTGCTGATCCTGGTGTCGAGCGTGGCCGTGCTGTCGGAGGTCTATGGCGATCTGCTGCGCGCTGCCGGCGCGACAGAACGCTTGATGGAGCTGCTGGCGACGCGCTCGCCGGTGGCCGAGCCGAGCGTGCCGCGCGCGCTGCCGTCCGCGCACGGCGGCTC